>NZ_AP019368.1:2377500-2677500 GCF_004295685.1 Fluviispira sanaruensis | reverse complement strand
GCGCAGGCTTCTGAGCAAGTTCACCATCAGAGTGATGAACTATTCCAAATTATGACAGCTATCCGAGTCCTTGTTCATGGAGCAAAAACAAAAATTATCAATTCTGGGGAGAATAGAAAATAAATGTATATTCTTTCATTTATTTCTTTAAAAAAATTCAACTCACTGAATCTGCAAACACGGATAATTCTTGTCTGCTTAGGTTTATTATCCATTATTGCTGTATTTACAATTGGATTAAACTTTATCAGTTGGTTTCAAGCTAAAAAAGATCTGATCGAGAAACAAATTGTTCTTCAATCTTCAGCCTCACAGCTGATCGCTGGACGCTTTGTCGGTCGTTATAATGAAGTCAAATCTTTTGCGACAAATCCAATTTATGAAACAATGAACGAAAACTCAATTTCACATGTACTTAATCAATATAGGAACTTTCAAGATATTTACGATCTCATTCTATTTGTAGACAAAAAAGGCCGATACGTTGCTTCAAATAATTTAGGTATGTCGGGTGCTAGAATAAATCAAGAGGTCTTAAAAGAAAAAACTTATGAAAATGAAGAATGGTTTACGCATGTAATGGAAGGAAAAACTTCCGATGATTCCGAGCGGAATTTTTATGGAACTTATGTAGAAGATATACAAATAGATATTATATCTTCTCTAGCTTATGGAATTAGGAAACTCGGTAATAGTTTTAGCACTGCTGTGAAGAATTCGCGGGGAGAAATTATCGGTGTTCTGTCGGTCAGAGCAAATTTAGTTTGGATGGAAGCTGAGATTCAATCTGCTTTTGAGTCGATTCGTAAAGAAAGCGTTGCTGAAATGGCTATATTAGTCATAAATAATAAAGGGCAGATTGTCGTAAATTACGATCCACATAGTAGAGGAGGGTCTATAGAAATCGTAAGAGATTTTAAAGAGATATTAAAACTTAATATAGCAAATTATGACTATGAACCTGCAAAAAAATTGATTGAAAAAAAAGAGGGGATGGGAGTTTTCAGCAATCCATGGCATGAGAAAAAAAATGATATTGCGGTTTATTCTCTTTTAAAGTCTAAACAAATATTACCAACATTAGGTTGGGGAGTCATTACAAGAATTTTAGAAGAAGAAGCTTATAAATCAGTGAATGAATCATTTTTAAATACCATAATAATTATTATATTTATTTTTATAGTATCATTTATTTCGTTATTTTTAATAGCGTATTCTTTAGGTAAAAAATTTATTTATGTTTCAGAAACTTTGGGAGAGTCGGCTGCACTGTCCGAGCAGACAAGTCTTGAACTTGATAAATCTTGTAGCGAAGTGAAAAAGATGACTCTCGAGCAGTCGCATTCTGTCAATCAAACCGCGGCCGCAATGGCAGAAATCACTTCTATGATCACGAGGACAGGAGAGCTGATTAATGAAAGTAAAGGCATTTCTGATAAAGCCAATGAAAAATCAGCTGAAGGCACCATTTTGATGGATAAAATGGCGGAAGCTATTTCTGCTATTAAGTCAACGAATGCTGAGCTTGAGAAAATGGAACATGTCATTTCCATCATTATTAATAAAGCATCGACGATCAATGATATTGTTGCAAAAACAGAACTTCTTTCTTTAAATGCTTCAATAGAATCTGCACGTGCCGGTGAGTATGGCAAAGGTTTCTCAGTTGTTTCAGAGGAGGTAGATAGTCTTGCAAAGATCAGCGGAAATGCAGCAAAAGATATTTCAGTTTTATTAAATGACAGTCATATGAAAGTCAGTCAAATCATAAAAATCACGCATGAACGGGTCAATGAAGGTTTGCAAGTCAGTCAACGTGCAGTCGAGTCTTTTCAAAGAATTTCGCATGGAATCACTGAAATTCGCGATCGGACGAATGGAATTTTTGATGGAACAAATGATCAAAAAGTAACAGTGCAATCTTCAGGATTATCGATGGATATTATGAGTAATTCTGTGCATAAAAATAGCAAAGAAGCTGAAGAAACTTCAAAAATAGCCAATGAAATGCGTAAACAAAGTAAAGAACTTTTTAACGTTTCCTTTGAAATTCAGAATTTGATATTAGGTGAAGGACAAAGACAAATTAATATTGCACAAATGAAAAATAAAGAGATTTTAAGAATTATTGGCAAAATAAATTAAAGAGAAAAATTATTTAGTATCTTCGGCAGAGGCTTTTATAAAGCTCGATTGCGTGTCTTTTTCGACTTCTAACAGGCGTGAGGTTGTTCTTTGTATTTCTGCTAAACATTCTTTTAGAATATCTCTTTCACCAGAAAGTAGTATGTCTTTATGTTTATCGCTTAATAAAGCATCAATCTTTTGAATAAAGACAAAGATTTTAAAACATGATTTAGATATAGTTAGAAGTTCTCTCCAAAAATGTGCTGTTCGCATAGCACGTTCAGCTACAAGTATGAGGCCATCAGACGTAAAAGGTTTGTCAATAAAATCACTGACACCAAAGCGTAAAAATTGTTTAATATGCTCGCGCGATATATTGCCAGAAATAAATACTATAGGTATGTATATATTTAGATTTCGTATTTTTTTTGTAAATTCCAGTCCATCCATTCCAGGCATTTTTAAATCAGTCAGTATAATATCAACATTCTGATTTTTTAAAATTTCTAAGGCAGTAGTAGCTTGGTTGCAAGCGGTAACGTTATAATTTTCTATCTGCAACATTTCTGAAATTGTTTCTAATAACTCTTCGTCGTCATCACAAATTAAAATATTGCCTTTGCTATTTTGTGAATTTTCAGTTTGGTTAATGGTTGATTTTTTTTCTTTTACTATGTCATTCTCAAAGCTATTTTGAGATATATTTTTTACTTTTGTATGTAATTTTTCTGATAAAACATCATCTATTTTTTTTTCTGTTTCGATTAAATGCGCGAGTTTAGATTTTAAATCTTTTTGTAAAATTGCGATACATTTTTTTAAACAATCGTTACTCACTAATAGCAAATCGATGATTTCTTCAGATGTCTCTATCTTTTGATCACGGATAGCAACAAGTAAAGTTTCAAATTTATGAGTAAAATTTCCAATTTCACTGTAACCAACCGTTGCGCCTGAACCTTTAATCGTGTGCATAATCCTTAAAAGTTTTGGTAATTTTGACAAGTCTTTTGGAGTGCTTTCAAGATGCATGAAGATACTCTCAGCATCATCTAACATTTCACTTGTTTCTGCTAAAAATGTATAGCGCAATTCAGATTCAAAAGTTGCTTCATTCATAATTCCACTTTCTCAAATGGAGTGAAAATTCAGGAATAAGGTTTCACAGAAGCTTTCAGTCTATGTACACAAATATTACCATGGGTTTCAAAATCAAAATCATCAGATAACTGAAGCAAGCTTTCAGCGCCCCCTAAAATGAGATAACCTCCCGGATTTAAGACGTTGGCAAAGCGAGCGATAATATTTTTTTTATTTTCCTTACCTTGATAGATTAATACATTCCTACAAAAAATTATATCAAAGGTCCCGAAATTAGGCCAATCGTGGAGTAAATTCATTTGCTTAAATGTCATAAAAGCAGAAAGTTCTGGTTTAGCTTTATAAATAGGCATACTAGAGGACTCGACTACAATTTGTTCAAAGTATTTGATCATTAAATTTGCTGGGAGTCCGCGTTGAATTTCGAGTTGAGAAAAGGTGCCACTGGCAGCTTGTTTTAACACTCGGTCACTGATATCTGTACCAAGGAGCTCATACGGTTTTGTTAAGCCTTGAGCTTTTAATTCTGCCATGATCATAGCGATCGTATAGGGCTCTTGCCCCGTACTTGTTGCAGCACACCAAATGCGAATTTTGGGATTTTGCGCCATCACATTAGTCACAAAATGATTTTTAAAAAAATCAAAAACCTTTGGGTCACGAAAAAAAGATGTTTCGTTATTTGTTGCAGTGTCTAAAATCAAAAGTTTAGCCGCTTGATTGAGACCATTTTTTTGTATGTCATTCCACAAAGAAAGTACGTCGGGAAAATTTAAAAATTTAATTAAATTTTGTAAGCGACTTAAAAGTAAATATCTATTTGCTTCATCGTACTGAATACCGGTTTCTTTTTCTATGAGATTCGCAAAATATTTAAAGATGCTATCGCTGAATTCTTCCTGCATTACATACCTCCCTCGAGGAGAGTTGTAATTTTGCCAATGATAATATCTTTCGTAAATGGTTTAATAATATAATCAGTAGCACCTTTTTGCATAGCTTCGGTTATATCAGCCATCGAGTTTTTTGTTGTCATCATTATTATTGTTTGTTTGGGGCGGAGCTTAATTATTAAAGGTAGGGTTTCGATACCGCTTAATAAAGGCATTTCCCAGTCAAGTAAAATAAGGTCTGCTGCAAAGTTAGTTTCTTTAACAGCATTTACTGCTTCTTCTCCATTGTAAGCGTGTTGAAAGCTGAGATCAGGTAGATCGAGCATTTCCTCTAATAGGCGATGTACAGATTTTGAATCATCTACTACAAATATTTTCATCGCTTAATCCTTCATATTAAACAATTTTTTAAACTTTTCAAAAGAGGCTAAATGCTCTTCTGAAATCATGTTTTCGCTATTAGATTGTTGTAAACAATTGCACAAAATTATTAGTACTTCTATAGATAATTCAAGTATATCTATAACTTTTTGTAATTCAATTGAGTCGTTGGAATCTAAGGATTTTTGGAAGTATTTAACGACTTCATTAGCCACTTTTTGACTGATATTTGCCCCAAGAAAATTGGCCGCGGCCCTAACTGCTACAAACTCTGCTAATACTTTGCGTGTTTCAATTTTTATATTTTCAGCAGATATATCTTTTTCTTTTAAAATATATATAGATCTATGAATATTGGGTAGAATATCATTATTAAAACAGGTTAAATATTCATATGACAAAGTAGGGTTGTGAGTCTCTGGTATTTTTACATCCTTCTCAGGTGTCTTTTTTAAAGAATTTATATTCTCAGTATAGCTTGCAAATGCAGAAGATAAAGAGTCTAAATTAAAATATCCTTTTTGAATTAATACTTCTCCGAGAGGTTTATTTGTGGCTTGTATTTTTTTGTTAACTTCTTGTGATAAATTATATGTCCATAATCCTAAATTCTTTGCGCTGCTTCTGAAATCTAAACCTTCTTGTTGTTGATGAATTAATATTTTTAAAATTTCTTCTTTATTTAAAATATTTGAATTATAAATAACTTCTGCGGTGGATAGAGTGTGATTGAGCTGTTCCATAAAAGCATCTAACAATTGTTCAGCTTTTATCAGTTTATTTTCTAAAAGATATTCACAAAATAATTTTGGCATACTCCGCCTCACCCAATCATTTGTCTTAAATAATCTGAACATTCATCTAAATTTCCCATTGAGTCATAAGCTCCAGAGGCGTGCACTGCTCCTGGCATTCCCCAAACAGTAGCTGACTCTGGATCTTGGATAATAATGTTGCCAGAGACTTCTTTAATCGCTTTTGCGCCGACCATTCCGTCTTCACCCATGCCGGTTAAAACAAAAGCAGTACAGCCATTCCCATAAACTTTTGCGAGAGATTCAAACAGAGTATCCACAGCAGGTCGCACTGAATTTCTTTTCGGATTTTGATCCAAACAAATAATGACTCTTTGTCCATCAGTTGATCTCTCAACGCTCATATGAAAATCACCTGGAGCAACATAAACATGACCAGATAACGCTGCTTCTCCATGCTTAGCTTCGAGCGTTGGATGTCCACTTATCATTTGAATTCTATTGGCAAGGGCTTCGGTGAACTTTGGCGGCATATGTTGGGTGATAAAAATGGGAATTCTTAATGGAAATTCTTTTATTTTTTCGAATATTTTTTCAAGGGCAGAAGGTCCCCCAGTTGATGCGCCAATTCCAATGACTTTCGGTTTGATTTGTGAAAAATCTTTATTTTTTAATTTCTTATCGTAAACGATGACTTGTTGTGGAGTTTGATTTGGAGAATTCACGGGTGGTGCAATAGACTCTGGAGCTTGAAGGCCTTTTGGAATATAAATTAAATTCTGTTCTATTTTTGATTTAAATTGTAAAATTTTTGGGATTAATTCTTTCTGGATTCCTTCAAAGGCTTCTTCAAGTGATCCCGAAGAATTTGGTTTTGCGATAAAATCGGAGGCTCCCGCGCGCAGTGCTGTTAATGCAAGGTCTATACCTGTGCCTGTCGGTGCTGCAAAGACTATCACACGTTGATTGAAAGATTTTTTTTTCATTTCTTCAAGCATGGATAAACCATCCATGACAGGCATTTCGAGATCTAAAATAATAACATCAATAGAGTTTTGTTCTAAACGTTCCATTGCTATTTTTCCATTGGCTGCGCTTGCTACAACAACAATGTCATTTATTCCTTCCAGTGCGGATTTAATCTGTGAACGGAATACAACGGAATCATCTACGATAAGGATTCTCATTTCTGTTCCTTTATTAGCAAAAAAATATTGCTAAAACATATTTCAAGTTTTTTGATTTAAAAACTTAATTATATTATCAACATCAATTGCACTTAAAAGAGAATTTGAAATCTTATATACCCCAAGCATATATCTGCGAATATCTTCTGTAATTGTTTGTGGTGTTTGTTCAAAATCCTCTTCAGAGACTTCAATAACGTCACCTATCTCATCCACTTGAAATGAAATAAGCATGCCATCTATTTTGCAAACTATATTGATAAATTCTTCTGGAAGTTGTGCATGAAAACCAAATAATTGGCGTAAACCAATAGCTGTTGCGACTTGGCCGCGTAAATTGATCAAACCCCTAACATATTCTGGGGCTAATGGAATAGGGGTCATATTTAAAGAACGTACCACTTCTTGCACACGGCTCACTTCAATACCATATAAGCGGTTGTCTAAATAAAATGCTGAGAATTGTTTTGTCTTGTTAGTCATAGTATTATTTAAATTGTTTTGTTTTTTTTCATCTTCATGCATTTTTTATTTTTCTCCTTTTTTTTCATTGTGAATAAGAATTTCATCCAATTCAGCAATGAGTTTTTCAGCACGAAGCTTTTCTAAATAAATCAAAAACCCTGCATTTATCCCCTCTTCAATGTCTTCTTGACTGTATTTTGTCGTAACAGCTATCATCGGAATGTTGCCATAATTTTTTGATGACTTAACTTTTTTAGCAAGTGAAATTCCGTCCATAATAGGCATTTCGATATCAGATAATATTAATGAAAACTGATTTTTAGGAGCACTGTCGAGAATTTCAAGAGCATTTGCTCCATCGTAAGCAGTATCAACTAAGAAACCTGCTTCGAGAAGAACAGTACGAATATAATTTCTAAAAAATGAACTGTCTTCAACTAATAAAATTCTGTGCTTGTGTCTTTGAATGGGTTCATGGATATTTCGTTGAGTGGATTCATGATTATGTATCGTTGCAGGCCCGACTTCTGGGTGTGTATGGCTTTGTGATTCAAGTGTTAACTTAATTGTGTCAATCATGCCAAATATATCTGCAACAACTATGATTTGTTCATTTGTGACAATTGTTCCTAATATCCCCGGTCTATCTTTTACTGATTGATTAATTTCAGAAGAAACTTCTACTATATCATGAATTTCTCTCACTTCAATTCCATAAGAGAAACTTCCTCTCTTTATGACAACGATTGGAGTTCTTTCTCGTGTAATTATTTTTTTAGGATCCTCAAATGGCAGTTCAAGAAAATCAGGAAGAGAAAATATAGGTAACAGAGAATTTCTATAACGTATTACTTTTTGCTCTCCAGAAAGTTCAAATTTTTCGCTTTCAAATTCTTCGAGTCGACTTACGATAGAAAGAGGAATGGCATAGGAACTTGGCGCTCCTGTATCGATTAAAAGATATTCACAGATATCAGAATGATAGGTGCTTTCTGATTTAGTTTGAATATTGCTAGATGGGCGTTCATTTGTATGATCAATAGATATTTTTGCAGTTTCTGCTATACCTAACACATCAATAGTGAGGGCAACCGTGCCATCGCCCATAATTGTTGCGCCTGAAAATACTTTTAAATCTTTTAAAAATTGAGAGAGTGATTTAACTACAATATCTGCTGAGTCATTAATTTCATCGACAATCAAGCCAAATAAAAAATTATCTGCATTTAAGATGACAATATTTGAGACTGAATTTTCTTTTTCAATATTTGTAGGTAGATTTTTTTGAAATAGCACTTGTGAAAGAGAAATAATTGGAAGCAATTTCCCTCTGAGTCTTAATACGGATTGACCTTGTAAATTTTCTATTTTTTCTGAATTTTCATCACTGTGATCGATACGTATAAGTTCAACCAGTTTTGTTTGCGGTATAGCGAAACGTTGTCCTTCCGTTTGAACAACAAGAGCTGGAACGATTGCAAGACTGAGAGGGATTTTAATGATTATAGTTGTCCCTTCACCAGGAACGCTAAAAAGGTCAACAAAGCCACCTATGCGTTCAACATTGGTTTTGACCACATCCATTCCCACTCCGCGACCCGAGATGTTAGAAACCACGTCGGCAGTTGAAAATCCTGGAGCAAAAATCAGGAGTTGAATTTCTTTTTCCGTCATCTTTGCGAGAGCTTCTTTAGATATAATCCCCTTTTCAATCGCTTTTGCACCGATTTTATCTTTATCTATACCGCGTCCATCATCTATGATTTCAATAATGACTTGACCACTTTCATTATAAGCTTTTATTCTTATGTGAGCAGTTTCTTTTTTACCAATTTTTTTGCGTTCTTCAATAGTTTCTATGCCATGGTCCACTGCATTTCTGACAATATGCATGAGTGGATCTTTTACAGCTTCTATAACCGTTTTGTCGAGCTCCGTTTCGACTCCTAAGAGAACAAGGTCTATTTTTTTCCCAAGCTCTTTAGATAAATCACGGACAACACGAGAAAATATGGTTAAGACATTGCCAATAGGTTGCATTCTTGTTTTCATGACTTCATTTTGCAATTCAGCCGTGAGAACATTTAACCTTTGACTCATTTTTAAAAACTCAGTGTCTTCATCATTCAGTTTTGCATGTTGGAGCAATTGATTACGAATGAGGACAAGTTCACCGACTAAATTCATTAAATTATTTAAGAGATTGACTTGGACACGAATTGTTTCAGATATCTGTTCTTCCGAGATTTTCTTATCATTTGTCTGGATTTCTTCTGTTTTATTTTGAACTGGTGATTTCGGAGTTGAAACTATGTTTTGGCCTGTTTTTTCGGGCACGTCAAAAATTTCGAAGGCGACATGTTCTTCTTCTTTTTTATTTTCAACAGGCACCTTTCTTTTCTCCTCTTGTTTTATTCCATTTTTAAGAGGTGGCAAATTATTATCGACAAATAGAATTTTATCTTTAGAAAGCGCTTCTAACCCCGTGATACTTAATTCAACTGCCGTGATAAATTTCGCAAGAATACTTTCCAATATCTCATGATGATCTGCTTCCTTGTGCTTTTCCTTTATAAACTCCAAAGAGTTAGTAATAAAATCGAGACCAATAAATAAACTATCAAGTAATTCATCCGAGAGTTTTGCTTTGCCTTTGCGAATAGGATCCAGACATGTTTCCATCACGTGAGCAAGTCGACCCATTTTAGCAAAACCAAATAATTGCGATGTGCCTTTTAATGTATGCATATCACGATATATAGCGGCTAAAAGTTCTTTGTCCGTACCATTTTTTTCCACGGTAGATATATTTTTGTCAAGACGATCAAGCATTTCATGGCATTCATCGAAATATTCAGAAAGAGCGGATTGTTTTGCTTCTGGTGACATTGCCATCAAACAGTTTCCTTATTAACAGAGAGTTCTACCTTATTTATACTTTTTTCTTGTCCGAATTCTGGATAACTGTCGGTAAATCTAAAACTGTTATTGTTTTATCTTGAATAAAGGTATTTCCTATAACTCCAATTCTATCACGAATTTTATCTATTAGATTTTTTTCTCCAGAAGCTATGTCTAATACTTGCGGAACTTCGAGCCCCATATATCCATCCAAATATTGGGTAACAATAATTGATATATTTTCTTTATGATTTTCTTTTTCTAATTTTTTAGGGTAAATATTTAAGAGTTTTTCCATGGAATATATAGGCATTATACTTTCTCGATATAAAACTGCTCTTTCAAGGCCACAGTATTGCACTTTGTTTTCTCTTATTTCTTCTAGTCTGAATATTTGATTTAATGGAACTCCATACAGTGTTTTCGAATCTAAATTGAACAATAAATAATCTTGCATTGAATCATTTTTTGATAATATTTTATCTATTTTTTTGCCATCGTCCTTTTGTTGAATTTTTGTCTCTATTATTTTTAATCCAGCAAATTCAGCAAGATTTTTAATATCTAAAATAAGTGCTACAGATCCATCTCCCATAAAAGTTGCACCTGTATAAATACCTTTATAGTTGAAGCATGAATTTATTCTTTTAACGACAATTTCTTCTGAGTCCATTATTCCATCAACAAACAGTGCATACAAATATTTTTCTGTTTGGAGAATAAGTATTTCTTTTATATTTTCATTTGAATCATGAATGTGAGAATGATCAGAAATATTTAGCAATGATTTTAAATCTAATATCGGATACAAATGATTATTGTAACAAAGCACATAGCCAGACGCAATTTTTTGAACCATGGCTTGGTATTTTTCTTGCTCAACCCGTAAAACATGTAAAATTGAATCCTGCGGGATAGCAAAACATCTGTCAGCACATTTAATTAAAAGAGAATTAATTATGAGAACAGACTTTGGTTTTGGTAAGCGCAATTTAAATGAAGTACCAATGCCAATTTTAGATTCAATATCTATTTGTCCGCCAGCAGATTCTACTGATGATTTCACCATATCCATGCCAACACCGCGGCCAGAGACATCTGTTAATTTAGCGGCAGTGCTAAAGCCAGAAGAAAAAATAATTTCTAATATTTGTCTATCAGACATTTCTCTTAAATCATCTTCATTAAAAAGTCCTTTTTCCAGGGATTTTTCTTTAATTTTTTCTGGATTTATACCTCTGCCATCATCGCTTATCATGATCTGCAGTTCATTATTATCTTCGCTACAGAGAATTTCTATAACTCCATGTGCAGGTTTTTGTGCTTGTAATCGTTCATTTGGTAATTCTATTCCGTGGTCAGCACTATTACGGACCAGATGTATCAGAGAATTGCTGCAAACTAAAACAAGACTGTTTGCCACTCTTATATTTTCTCCACTAATTTTAACTTGAATTTCTTTACCCAATTCTCTTGCAAGGTCGCGTATGATGCGAGGAATAGGTTTAAAAATTCCTGAAAGCGGAACTTTACAAAGATCGGTAATGCGATTTTGAATTGTGCTATTTATTTTATGCATTTCATCAAATAATTCTCTAAGCCCTTGAACGTCTTTATCATTTGAATTTTTTGCTTCTAATGAAAAAATAATTTTGTTTATCATATTGCGTATAACTGTTATTTCTCCCGAATATCCAGAGAGCTCATCAAGCATTTGGATAGGTACTGAAATGGCTTCTTTAAGTTTTTGCTGCAATGGGGGGGGAGATGCTTGGCTATCTCTTTGATTTCGATTTTCAGCATTTTGGATTGATTTTGAAAAATCTTCCATTTTTATATTTAAATCAACAAGCAGATCTTCTAATTTATACAAATGGAGTTTTTTATTTGAAATACTGATGACAATTTCTTTGATTCTATCAAGACCGCGAAATAATACATCGTAAATATCATCGGTAAGAGCTGCTTCCCCTTTGAGTATAGGTGAAAAAAGATCTTCATATTTGTGAATATATTTTGTCAAAGTATTACTTCTGAGACAACCACTTGAGCCTTTTAAAGTATGAACACCGCGTGCAATTGCTTTCATCGCATCGGGATCATGCCGGTTGAAATTGAGGGACAATAAAAAGGGTTCGATTTCATCTAAGATTGCGGAAGCTTCTTCTACAAATGTTTCTTCAATGGCTTTATTCTCATTGATAAACTGGACTCGAGAGAGGGTTTCTTTCGCAATCATTGCTACCACTTGTTCTTCATCAAATGGTTTATTTAAAAACCCACAAATTTTTTGCGAAATTCCTTCAAGTGCCATTTCTTTGGTTAATTGTCCAGAAACTATGGCAAATGGGACAGAGTCACTGATTTTTAAAATATTTTCTCTAAATTCGAACCCATTCATTTTTGGCATCATATAATCACAAAGTACCAAAGCAAGATCTAAGAATTCTTCTTTATAAATTTCGAGTGCTTTTTCTGGTTTTGCTGTATATATAGGAATAAAACCAGCTTTATTTATAATAAACTCAATTGCTTCTTGATTGTCTTCTTCATCATCTACCCATAAAATTTTTAAATTTTCATTTTCCATATTTTTATCTCATGTTTATACATTTTTACTATCGGTTTTTTTTTACAATTAAGAATTTAATTTGTTTAAGATTTGTTTTGATAAGAAATTAATGCCTAGGGCAAGAAATAGCATTGGTTTATTATATATCTAAATTATAAATAAATTAAATTTTAATATTCTTGACTAGACTTTCTAGATTAACAGCAAGCTCACTTAAAGATTTTGCCGCTAAAAGGAGTTGTGATGAGCCGTTGGAAGTTTGCGTAGCGGCTTCTGACACAACTTTTACATTATCGGTAATATTTGTAACCCCTTTTGCAGACTCAAGGACTATACGAGAAACTTCATTGGTTGTCGCCGCCTGTTCTTCCACTGAAGCCGCTATCGCATTGGCAATACTTGTGAGTTTTTCAATCGATTGGCTGATTTGACTGACTGCATCCACAGAACTTTTTGAATCGCTTTGAATACCCGTGATTTTGTTTGTAATATCTTCAGTTGCTTTAGCTGTTTGTTTAGCCAGTTCTTTCACCTCATTTGCGACCACAGCAAAACCACGTCCCGCATCACCTGCACGTGCAGCTTCAATAGTGGCATTTAAAGCTAGTAAATTTGTTTGTTGTGCAATCGAGCTGATCACTTTTATGACATTGCCGATTTCCCGGCTGCTTTCACCTAACTTAATTATGATCGCATTGGTGCTTTGTGCTTGCTTAAGTGACAATGATGTATTGGCCGAAGCTTCAGTGGCATTGCGGGCAATTTCTTTAATTGCAGCTGACATTTCTTCCGTATTTGTAGCAACTGAGCGTATTCCGTGTGACACTTCTTCTGAAGCGGCAGCCGTTGAATTTGCAACAGCAGTTGTTTTTTCTGCATTTATGCTCATTTCTTTTGCAGTAGCATTGAGTTCTTCAGACGCAGATGCAAGTTGCTGCGAAGCTTGTTTAATATTTTCAACAAGTTTAACATTGTCAGTGATTATTTCCCAGGTAACCATTACTCCTATAAAATTTTTATTTAAGTCAAGCACAGCCGAAGCTAATAGGCTGAGTTTTTCTGGGCCCACACTTATGATGGCTCTGTGGGGAAGATTTCTTTCATTGGATAATAAGTTACGCTGATGGGATGGTACTTTATGAAAGACGTCAATGTTCGTGCCTATTAAATTGCTTATTTTTATAGGAAGATATTTCTCCAATTTTTCTAAAGTTTTTATACTTGCTGTATTTGCATAACTTATAATAAAATCAAGTCCACAAAATAGAACATTAATCGGAATATTTTCCATCATGGAGCTGATTCGAGCGAGATTATTCGCCAGTTCAAGTTTTTCTGTTACGATATCCCAAGTAACCATAGCGCCGATGTATTTGCTATTTTTATCATATATTGCAGATACAAGTAGATCTAACTTTTCAGGTCCAACGTTTATAATGGCCCTATGGGGTAAATTTTTGTCATTAGCTAAAATACGACGTTGATGGGAAGGAACTTTATGAAAAACATCGATTGATGCCCCTAAAATATCATTAACTTTAATCGGTAAATACTTTTCAATTTTTAAGAGGGTATCTCTGCTCGTTGGATTCATATATTTTATGCTAAAGTCTAAATCACAGTATAAAATATTGATTGGAGAATTCTCAGACATGCCAATATATTCTTCTTCATTTGGTGACTTAAGGGCTGTGAGTTTAGCAACATCCATTAATTTCTCCTTGCGGTTATAAAATCCATAATTGAAATTAAATACTTATAAAATAACACTTGTTAGAATGTGCTTGTCTGTTAAAAAATAAAAAGAGGTGTTAAAAAAATGACGATTTATTGGATATATGTTTTTTTGCTTAAAAAGATAAAAAAATATTTTTTATCTGTAAAACTAAATTTAAAAAAATGACCCCTTTGTATATTGACTTGAAACAATGTAATATTAGTGAATATATAATTAAAAAACTTTTTTAATTAGAGAGGCTCACATGGCAAAAAAAATACTCATAGTCGATGATGCAAAAACAATCCGGCAGCAAGTCAACTTCACATTGACTAAAAGTGGTTTTGAGGTCATCGAAGCAGAGAGTGGAAGAGAGGGGATTGAAAAGCTTAAGGCTAATAAAGATATCGATGCCATAATTTCAGATATCAATATGCCAGAAATGAACGGAATTGAAATGGTTGAGGCAATCAATGGCGATGCAAGCTTACCACATCCGCCTATTTTAATCTTAACCACAGAGGGCGCTACAGAAATAGTTGCGCAAGCAAAAAGAGCGGGAGCGAGTGGTTGGATTGTAAAACCTTTTAAACCAGAAATGTTGATTGAAGCAGTTAAAAAATTAACGAAATCTTGAAAATGCCGATTTGCATACGTGCTACTTTATTGTGAAAAGGTTTTGATTCAGCTTAGAATTAAAACCTTTTCAATTAATGTTTATTTAAAAAAGCCAACCAATTTTTAATATATTCCAAAATGGTAAAACCTGATGGTTAAAATAATCAGGTAATCTGGTTTGAAGTGTGTTTTGAAAATCTTGATAATTTCCTGAACTGATTGCTTGAGAATAGGCCGTTTGATTCGAATTATTTAGATTTGTATAATAGTTATTCGAACTCATACTCAAAGGTATCTGTGCACCAAGCTCCGTTCCGATGCTAAAACCACTGTCCCAAACAAATAACCAACCAAACTGTGGCGTCGCATAAGTTGTATTGATTTTTATCCCACCATTTGCGGGTACGCAAACGCTCTGTGAGCTAACTGTTACGTAGATACAGGTGTCTGCTTGTACATCTAGTTTGCGCATGCCAAAAGCGGAGCCAATAAAAAAACTACCTTTAAAAGGATAGATAACAGCTCGTGCTTCTACATGAAAAAATGAAGCTTTTATGTTATTTATTTCTGGTTGATTATTATTATTTATTTTATTGCCAATATTAGGAAAATCCTTCAGATTCATTTTACCAGGAGCTCCTCCTATATTAACACTCAAGCCCAGAAATTTTAAAATACGCATTTCTATTCCTATTGAAAGATATTGGTATAAGCCAATACTGACTGTTGGTCCGATTCTGAATATTTCGTCAACCTCATTTTTATTTGAATTATTATTGTCACTGTCACTGTTGTTGTCTTCTTTATTTGAGTCTTCTTCATCATCATCCGCGGCACCAGTTGGCGATTCAACGGGTGGTAGTGGCCCAGTAGGGTTCGAATTATTTAATTTTTTGTCTTCTTCTTTTTTGTTCTCTTTATCATCTTCTCCGCTCTTAGTTAATTCAAAACCTTCTGGTATGTCGATAGCTAAATTTTTTATAATTTCAGGTGTTGCAGGTTTGGGAGGTGCCGGTGGTTTTTCGCCGCGCATTTCTCCCCACTGATTTTCTTTCACTTGAACGATTTTATCAGGAGCGGCAGGATTACTGAAATCAACTTTACCAGATGTGACAAGGAGCTGTGTTTTTTGACTGCCTTGAGCAACAATAACGCCTCCTGTTCCACGGATTCCCATGACAGCATTGTTGGTTTTATACTTTACATCATTTTCTGTATTTTTTGCAGGTTTTACAAAAAAGCGGATTTTCCCTTTGATATCCTCAAAAACACCTTTTAAATTCTTTTTTTCTGCGTCGATTTTAAATTTATATTCTTTAATTTTAATTTGGGTATTTTCGTATAATATTATATCTGCACCATCAAAAAATAATATTTTAACGAATGTTTTGTCTTTCGTTATAATTGTATCTGATGAGTGTATAGTTGTGTCTTTTTCTAATTCAATGCGAGAATTATTAACAATAATTTCTGCTGAGCCGATAATATTTTCTATTTTCCCAATTTCTTCTTCGTCTGCAAAAGAATATAGAGGAAATAGCATAAATAAAATTAAAATTAATATTATTCTATTTATTTTTAAGTGCAATTTTTCTTTTCTCCAAAAATAATATCGTCTGTTTTATGGGCAATGTCTTTTAAATCTTTACTTATATTAAATACGTCGTTTGAAGCAGTGATGGATTTTTCGGCGCTACTTGTATTTTGAATCGCAGAAGCATCAATTTTAGCCATTGCACTTGCTATTTGCTTAACCCCTATTTCTTGCTCGTGGGTGGCTTCTGTTATCTGTGCCATTTGAGTATTTATTTCATTGACATCAGCAGTGATTTTTTCAAATGTTGTTTTCACTTCAATTGTTTTATTTTGTCCTTCAGTGACTCTTTCGACAGTCATTTGTAAGATTTCTTGGACACTTCCCCGACTTTTTTCAAGGAGATCTCTAATTTCATTGGAAGATCGACCACTCGTGCTTGCGAGGTTGCCGACTTCTTCTGCCACCACCGCAAAGCCTTTGCCGTATTCTCCCGCACGTGCAGCTTCAATCGATGCATTGAGGGATAGAAGTTCTGTCTTGGTTACAATTTCATTGATAACCATTGTCTTAGTTTCAATTTGTTTAATGATTGCTTCAATATCTGAAAGACGTTGGCTTGATTCTTGGATGGCTTCCATAGAATTTACCATTCTTTGCACAGCATCTCCGCCTTGCGCAGTGCCATCCGATATTTTGTGCGCCAGACTTCCAGATTGCACTGTTAGCGCGGAAGTTCTTGTGATCATACTGGTGACTTCAGCAATGGCAGCTGCAGTTTCTTGAATAGAGCTCGCTTGTTCTTTAGAGGAATTTCCGACATTTTCACTCATTTGTGTTAAATGCTTCGATTTTTCTTCCATATTAGCGGCTGATTTTAACAAACTTGCAGATAAATTTGCTAAAGGGACAGAAATAAGATTCGCAAAAAAAATGCCGCCAAACATGAGAAAGAATGTGATGACAGCTGAAATCGCTGTCAATTCTATAATATAGTCCCAGCGTTGTTCATCTATGTCATTAATATATGTTCCGGTACCGACGAACCATTGCCATTCAGGTATTGGTTTTACATAAGCAATTTTTCTAAATGTTCCTTCTTGACCAGGTTTTTTTGTAAAGAAGTGGAAATAATCACCCTCTTTATTCTGCTTCATACTATTGACTAACCGAGCCATTGTTTCTGGAGGAGTGGGCTGGAGTTGTCCTTTAAATTCAGGTCTTGTTGGATTTACAATTTGTCTTTGGTCAATGTCGTCGATAAATACATAATTTGTTCCATCATAACGAGCATGTTCAATAATACTTTCCGCTGTCTCCATAGCTTCTTTGCGGGTCATTTTACCTTCTTTTTCAAGATTAATGTATTTTTTAATGATGCCATAAGACGTTTCTGTGATGTGTTTTATTTGTATTTCTTTTTCTTTTAGAATATGTTCCAAGGAATTGTTCATTATAAAAAAAAGAATTCCTGCAAAGATAATAATTATTAAGATATTCCAATAAATCATTTTTTGTTTAATGCTAAATCTTTTAAACATTATATTCACCCCAGACATTTTCTATCTTAATTTTAAACGATGTATGTGAATATTAAATGATTTACTTTATACGCAATCAAAATTTTGTCGTATCTACGGCGTATTTGACTCTTTTTGTTTTGGGATCTGTTGATATCACAGATAAGAATGGGGGGTGAAAAGGAATAGAATCCATTGTGCTTTCAAAAAACACTTTTGCTTTACAATAAGGTGTTGGTAGAAGAGACCAACTTTTTGTGAGTTTGAGATCGAGAGTTTTTATTTTTTTAATTTTTTCAATCAATATATCTCTAAAGAATTCTGTGGAGTCGACAATCGTTTTTAATTTATCGAAATTTGGGAAGTTTCCCCCTCCCGATGCGCGGTAATTATTTGTGACAAGTGCAAACTGTTGCTTATGAGATATTGGTATATTATTATAAATTAGATTTTTTATGCGGTTACCTAATGGTACAGTAACGTCAATATTGTATTCAATATTAGATATACAATCAAAATTAAATGAAGGGTAAAATGGATTTAATAAAGATATTTCTTTATCGGATTCAATATCTATTTGCAGAAATGCTTGTGCAGAAAATTCGAGCCATTCTTTGAGTTGCTCTCCATTGATGAGTACAACTTTTATTTCATTATCATAAGGATAAAGATTTGAAATATCTTTTATTGCGAGGGGACCTTTTTGAATATGAATATATGGACTGCCATGCCCACCTGTATTTACTGGTGCAAATGAACACAAAATAGGGAGGTTTTTCCATTCAGTTTGTGCAAGATATTTTGCTGCATATTCGACTCCAGTCTCTTGGATGATTTGCGAAGCCAAAGTGTGCTGTAAGGTAGAAAACCAGGAATAAATATGTATATTACTTTCGCCTACAGTCGATCTTATATGCATCAGAGTGTGTTCATTGTCATCTTTAATCGCGGCAAGAACTTCTGAATCAGCAGTTGTTTCTTTAACATTATGAACTTCAGAAAATGATTGTAAGATATTCCATTTTTTATTCTTTTTTTCCAATAAAAAACGTATTATTCCTAAATGACTTCCCCATGCCCCAGGCATAACAACAGGTACATTATTGATTTTACCAATCGTGTTATCAATATGCATATTTTCAAGATTATTAAAAATTTTACCACCAGGAAAAACGCTGTGTGCATGTCCAGAGAATATGGCATCAACACCTTTTACTGTGCTAATTTCACAGACTGCATTTTCTGTACCTAAATTGTATTTTAATGGTAAAATTCCGCTATGTGCTAAAACACAAATAAGGTCTACTTTTTTTTTCTTTAATTCTTTAACTTGCTCTTTAACAGCTTCAACAATCTCTTGGACAACAACTTTTCCAAGTAAAATATGTTTATCCCAAGTCATAATTTGCGGGGGAGCGACGCCCATAAAACCAATTTTAATGGTTTCATTGCAACTGAGTTTTTTTTCTATTATATAATGACCCGGTAATATTCTCTGACCACGCTTGTTTTTTGCATTTTCGCTATAGTAATAAACATTTGAGCAGATAAAGGGGAATTTTGCTTTTTGAACGACATTCAATAAGAAATCCAGGCCATAATTAAAATCATGATTGCCAACTGTAGCAATATCAAAGTTCAGAATATTCATGACTTTTAAGATAGGATGGATTTCATTTTTCTTAAGTGGGTGAACCCGTGCGACGAGGTCCGCAAGGGCAGAGCCTTGTAAAAGATCGCCATTGTCAACCAGAAGATTATTTTCGTAAATTTTACGAAATTTTTTTATCAGAGAGGCTGTTTTGGCTAATCCATAATGCTCGATTTTTACATCATTGTAATAGTCGTGTGGAACGACATTGCAGTGTAGATCAGAGGTTTCTAAAATAGCTAATTCACATCTCTGATAATTGGTTGTCATACCTTATCGCTTTTTGGAAGGAGAGTGACAACGAGGCGGCGTCCTTCCATGCGGGGTGGCGCCTCTTGAATAACAATTTCTTCGAGGCCTGTCATAAGCTCTTGCAGAGCTTTATAACCAAGATCTATATGAGACATTTCGCGGCCACGGAATTTGACTCCAACGCGGACGCGCGCTTTTTCAGCCACCCATCGTTTAATATGATTTTGCTTTGTTTCGATGTCATGTTTATCAATATTTGGAGTTAAATTGATTTCTTTGACTTCAATAACAACTTGCTTTTTCTTGGCTTCTTGAGCTTTTTTGCTTTGTTGGTATTTGAATTTACCATAGTCGATAAGACGGCATACAGGTGGCTTTGCGTCAGGTGAAACCTCAACTAAGTCCAGTCCTAGCTCTTCTGCTCGCATAAGAGCTTCGCGGATTGGTAAAACGCCAACTTGTTCGCCGGTATCTGAAATCAGGCGGACTTCTGTGGCTTTAATACGATCGTTAATACGTGGACCATCTTGAGCAGGTGTACGAGTTTGTTGGTTTCCCATTGGACGCATATTGTGTGCAATCTCCTTTAAAAAATGAATAAGAGGAATGTATAGTCTTTTTTTACTATATCAATCAGAATCTATCATGTCTTCCATAAAAAATAAAAAAAGAGAAGAAAATTCTCAGCATAAACAGGAGAAATGCAATATTTAACCTGTCGATGCATGAGGAATCTCTTCCCTAAAATGATAACTTTTAACCAGAACTTTAATTTTTAAGCTCATTTGGAGTAGGCTTGTTGAGTGTGAACAAGCTTGGAGTTGTTCCAGTTCTGCGGAGTTTATTTTTATCTTTCTTGCCCATTTTTACCTTTTTGGCTTCGCGGCAGCGATTTGTCTTGTCTGTAGGTGAAGTCATGTTTAACCCCTTAAATTTATTGAATAAAATAAAAATAGAACGAATTTTCCTTAGAAAATCATTCCTAGAAACCGAAACCATGCCTCATTTTTTCCCGTTTGACAAGGGAAATTTAAAGCTGAACATTCAAGTCTATAAGCTTTTTATTGCATTAAAATTGAAATTAAAAAGTTCTAATAATTGAATAATCTAGGATGAGTCTAGTTGGAAAATACGTAAATGGTGCTCCCGGGGAGAATCGAACTCCCACTTCCGATGGAAACGCGATTTTGAGTCGCGCGCGTCTACCAGTTCCGCCACAAGAGCACAGATGGTGAAGATGCTTTTACAGTTCATCTATCTGCCAATTACTCATTTAGTAATCGTTTCCTATAATGTCAAGAATCTCTCCTAAAAATCTTACTCCTTTAAAAAATTGCTAAACTCTATTGAGAATACTCATGTGATTCTCTATGGGAGGGGGAAAAAGTGGAATACTCCATCATGCAGCAAGAAGATGGAAAAATGATAACGTTAATGGGTCTGATCAATGAAGACTCTGAAATGACGTTTAAAGATCTTTTTCTCGAGCTTAAAGATGTTAAAAAAGTTGGGTTTAATTTCTCGCAAGTTAAAAGCATCAATTCTTTAGGTGTTCGTGCTTGGGTCAGTTTTTTACGCTCTATAGAAGAGGGGCGCAGCCTTATTTTTTATGAGTGCACGCCCGATGTTATAATGCAAATAAATATGATTCCAAGTTTTTTAGGAAAAGCTTCGGTTGCAAGTTTTTTTGTGAATTATATTTGCGAAGTTTGTAATAAAGAAGAAAAAAAATTAATAGAAACGTCTTCACTTCCTTCAAAAACAATTCCAAATGCTCCAAAATGTGAATCGGATGAATGTGGAATGCAAACAGAAGAATTAGAAGATGAGTATTTTGTTTTTTTAAAACGTTGAGGTGGAATTTTGGAGAATCAAAGTGTTCTCGACTCACGATTGATAGAAAAATTCGAAGTGCATAGAGACTTTACTCGCGTATTTCTTGATGCATTTATTTTAATTAATGTTGAACAAAAAGTTTTAAAGTTTAACTCTGCCTTTTGTCAAATTATTGAATTGCGTGCTATCGATGTGAGACGTATTGGTACCTTAAAAGAGATGCTCTTAACTACGATGCAAGGTACATCTCAATCTGCAATTGATCAACTTTTAGAGTCTCCCAATCCGACTCGCATAGATGAAGTTGCTGCTATTAATGTAACGAATAGAAAAGAAGTTACTTTAATTATTAGCAGCTATCCATATTATGAAGATGATGGAAAAATGTTAGGTGTTTGTCTTTTAATGCGTGATGTCACTGCAGAAACTAATTTGCAAACTAAATATAAAGATAAGTCCTTACAATCAATAACGGACGCTCTCACCGGTTTGTTCACGCGCCGTTATTTTGAAGATCAAATTTCTAAAGAAATTGAACGTTGTAAAGTAAATAATATTAAACCTCGCCTTGCAATTATTATGTTCGACTTGGATAAATTTAAAAATGTAAATGATACCTATGGACATCAAGCTGGTGATTTTGTTTTGACTGAAACAGCAAAAATTTTAAAAGAAAATTCACGCCGATCGGATATTCTTGGACGGTATGGAGGAGAAGAACTTTTGGTTGTTATTTTCGATGCAAATGAGCGTGCAGCAGCAGTTACTGCAGAAAAGTTTAGGTCAGCAATACAAGATCACGAATATATATTTCAAGGCACTAAAATCCCTGTGACGACAAGTGTGGGTGTTACCTTAATAAACTCTGTGGATGATACAAAAGAAGCGGCTGTAAAAAGAGCTGACGAATGTCTTTATCACGCTAAGGAAAATGGTCGCAACGTTGTTATTCTTGATTTTGGTGCAGGGAAATTAAAAGCCCAAGATTTTATTGCCCAGACTCCCGATATATTGCCACCTGAAAAATAAAAACTTTCTTCTATTTCTTTCTCTGTGCATTGTTCCCTCAAGGGCTTAAGGGAGAATTTTCTTCACTGGTTTGAAAGGGATCTGCTGAGAGGCTTCCATCTGAGATATTTTGCGGTTGAACGATAGCATAGCCATAAGCGCCATCCTGCCAAGCATAAACTCTTCTTACTTTGCCTGTGGAAGAGGTGATTTTTCTCAACACTCTTTGCTTAGGAAAAGCATTTTCATTTTTCTGTGAAAGTTTAACGATATAAAGTGTACTTGGCCGAGTTGAGTGAATTTCAGAGGTAGAATGTGGTAAAGTGGGTGCGAGTGGTTTCATAGAGATACTCACCCCTTGCTGTCCTTTTAAATAAAAGAAACGTCCTTCATTGGCTTCATATTTCTGGGCAATTTTTTTCGGAATAACAGGTTTAAATGCTTGGTTTGGCAGTGACTCCAAAGTCAATTGGGGGAGAGCAGCAGCATCGCCCACGAGATCGAAATCCGCAGGTAATGATTCTGAATCGGGTAAAAAAGCCATTTCTGAGAGAATATCGTGATTGTTACTTTCGAACCCCTCAAGAGTGGCAAAAGTGACGATAGCAGCAATAGCTGCAACTCCTAAATGTGAAAAAATAAATTTTTGATTTTTAATTAAAATTCCCTTAAATTTTTTTAAATTCAAGAGTTTATTGTGCGATATAGCAGTTCTGTGAGAAAAATTATCAGATTTTAAAAGCAAAAGTTCAAGTTCATTTTTTTTGTCTTTTGTTAACGAAAACGTTTCAAAATGATTTTTTATTGTCTTTTTCCAGCTTTCTAATTCCTTTTCATTCATATTTTCATTTTGTAACATACAAGACACCTCAATGCTGAGACCATACTTATATTAGTATAAACGATCAAAAAAAGTTTTTTATTCCAAATTTGATGAATTTGACTTCAACTTCTGGAGAGCGCGTGAAAGCGTACTCATAACAGTTCCTATTGGAATTTCCAATATGGCAGAAATTTCCTTGTAAGAATAGTCTTCAGCAGCAAGAAAAATAATGCTTCTTTGCCGGTCATTTAATTGAGTAAAGCGTTTTTTCCAATGGTCATCTAAGGCAAGTTGATAAAAAATCTTTTCTTCTTTTTTCATATCAAAATTTTGTTGAGAACTTACTTGGCTAAAGTGAGATGAAGTATCACTTGAAAGTTTTTCCAAGGAGTCTTCTGAAGTGTCGAAATTCCATCTTTTTTGAATTTCCAATTCATCGAGATAGGTATTTTTTATAATTCTATACAACCAATTTTTAAAATGATACTGAGTTTCAGGTTTTAAAAACAATTCGTTAATTTCATGTTCGTGACGGATTTCTTCATTGTATTTTAATACAAATTTTGCGAATGCCTTAAGTGCTTTAAACAAAGCTGTCTGATGAATATCTTCAGCATTTATTTTATTGTTTGTTAAACTCAAACAAAAACGGAACATAGGATCCCAATATTTCTTAGAATGAGTCACAAATATAGAATTCCAATTTATCTTTTGCTCAATTACGTTGTCTATATATTTTGCATTATCCATTGTCGCCATTTTTGAAAAACACCGATTCTCTATATGTTCTTAAAATTAATTTAAAAGAAACTTTTCCAACTGCAGCAAGGGGAATTGCTAGTAATATTCCATAAAATCCAAACCAATCTCCGAAGCATAGTACCGATAAAATGACAAGAGAAGGATGCAGTCCAGAAAAACGACCAAGTATTCTTGGAGTGATAAACAAAGCATCCAAACATTGCACTGCTAAAAATGCTAATGAAACAGACAATATTAAATGACTATCTGCTGCATTCGTGACTAAGACGAAAAAACATAAAAAGCTCCCTACAAGAATATCCATATATGGAACAAGTCTACAGATTCCAGTGAGTATTCCGACAGCAATTGCAGCAGGTAAGCCAGCAATTAAAAAGACTGTTGGGTATAAAAAGCAGAGTATCAATATAACTAAAGATTGTCCACGGAGAACTGAACGTAATTTTTTATCTACTTCTTCAATGAACTCAATAAATATTGGTTTTATATCAATAGGGACAAGATCGAATATTTGTTTATGAATTTTATTAAAATCTCTCATAAGAAAATATGAGAAAAGCGGAGTAAATATAGCGATAATGAGAAGTGATGCAATGAAGCGTGTGCTTGCTCCTATGCGTGACAGAAGAGTATCGCTTAGATTTTCTAAATTGATAGGAATAAAATCATAAATATGTAATATTTTATATTGTTTTTGTCCTGTAATATCACTTATAATTAGCTGGATTTTAGGAACAATATTAAGTTCAATATGGTTTTTGAACGTCGGCAATTTTGTAATCAAGTTTTCAATTTGATTGAAGAGCAATGGAAGAAAAAGCCATACAGCAAGAAATGTTAAGATACCAAGAATAATAATAGTTATAAAAGAAATAAAAGCCCGATTGATTCCCTTTTTTTCTAAATATTCAAACACTGGATTAATCAAATAAGCAGCAATAAAAGAGATAATGAGAGGACCTATTACGATATTTATAAAGGCAAATATAATAACAATAATTATGAAGAAACAAACAAAAAATATTTTTCCTCTATTATTTCTCATAATTGCTCTTTTTCTATACCTCTCAGTTTCAGAAGTTCTTCGTCTGTTTCCTTTATTTCTAAAATAATCTCATACAGTTCTGTTTCTTTAAGAAAGCTATTGATTTCTTTCGGGAGACCATCCTGTTGAGCCTCATAAAGATTTCTCCCCAATTCTGCAAAAAGTTCTTTTCGGCGCTGAATAAGTTTTACTTTGCCAAATTGTTTTTTAGCTTCATCCATGCCTCTTTTGATTTCACGCGAACTGATTGTTGCTGCATCGGTTATAGATTCTTGAACTTTCTTCCAGCTAACAGCAAATTTATTTTGGATATTCATTGTTATTACCTCTTTTCTAATTCTGCTTTTTCCATTTCGACGAAAAGCAGGTTCCCAAAACTTATAGCAAATATGAAAAGAGGAATGTAGGCAAGGGCAAGAGCAGAAAATGAGATCATGTTGGCAGCAATGCCAATGACGAGAGAAGTTATGATTAAAGGTAAAGTATGATATAGAACAATTAATATTTGTCTATTGGGCTTTATTGCGCCTAAGTCCCATAATAGACTTGTTCTTGAGTTTTTCTCTCCACGTTCTTTTGTGAGTAAAATAAACTCGCGCAAAAGAATTGCAAGAACTGAAAAAACAGCGATTTCTGCGAGAGGATAAATGAAAAATAAGGCAATTGCAGTAAAATGATATGAAATAAAAGATAAATAATGAAATTGGAATTTATGCAAGATAAAGAAAATAATAAGCAAAAATGTACAAAATATAGCACCATTCAAATAAATAAAGAGGTGATGGTTTGTACTGAAAAAAACAGTAATAAAGATAAGACCTATAAAAGCAGAAAGAAGTTTATTTTTTATCGGAATCGGCATTTAACAATGTCTCCTTCAACCGCTTTTTTATGCAAATTAATCCCATTGCTTCTTTTAAGTCTTAATTCTAGCACGCTTTTTGCACAAGAAGATACGGAAGAAAATACCCTCTATACCCCAACATTTCGCTCTGGTCACACTCTTTCCCTTTTATCATCATGGGAACGATCCACTTGGCACGTTAACCAAACCCAGTCCTCAAGTTTTGGTACGATTTCTCCTATTTCTGAAACACGTATGGGAATAGCTCTTTATTTTAGATATGCATATCATATAAATATAGTCTCAAATTTCGGTTTTTTTCTCGGATCGACTGCCGGGGTCATTTTACCGACTACGGATTATGGAAATTTAAAGCCTGGGGTTGGCATTGCATTTCCGACTGCCTTGGTTGGTCTCTCTTTAAATTTAAAAAAACAATACCGACTCTTTACTGGGGCAGAGTA
This sequence comes from Fluviispira sanaruensis, assembly GCF_004295685.1. NCBI lineage: Bacteria > Pseudomonadati > Bdellovibrionota > Oligoflexia > Silvanigrellales > Silvanigrellaceae > Fluviispira > Fluviispira sanaruensis. The sequence goes on along the minus strand of NZ_AP019368.1, from coordinate 2,651,044 downwards.
TGGAGCGAATTGGTATCCAGATATGTCTATCATTACCGATAATGGTGCTTCAAGAGCACTTGCGCCCGTTCCAGATATGTTGTCTTTTTTTGGTGGAGTGGATTATTTTTACAAAAAGAGTTTGGCTTTTTCTTTTCAGTCTGGTTATCGCATCACAACCATACGCTGCACGAATAACTGCTCGTCGACGTCATTTTTAAATACTTTATCAATAAACAATCAGAGTGTATTTGTGCAATTGGGATTAACATGGCAGGTGAGCGAAATTCGTTTATAGAAAAGGACATAGTGAATCAATCTATAAAGCGAATGTCTTTAACTTCGTAATATTTTTCGCCTCTTGGTAAGTTAACAGTGACAATATCCCCAACGGTTTTGTTTATGAGAGATTTTGCCAAAGGACTTGAAATTGAGATGGCGTTGTTTTTAATATCAGCTTCAAGGTCTCCGACAATTCGGTATGATTTTTCTTCACCCTTGCTATCGTCACTCACATCGATGAGTGAAACCAATGCACCGAAGACAACTCGATCTGTTCTGCCTTTTCCGCCCGTAATAACTTGAACTCTGCCTAATTTGTCTTCGAGTTCCATAATACGGCCTTCAATAAAACCCTGTTTCTCACGTGCAGCATGGTATTCTGCATTTTCGGATAAATCTCCAAGAGCGCGTGCTTCCGCTATTTCAGAGATCACTTTTGGGCGATCCAAGGTTTTTAAGCGCTTTAATTCTTCTTTCAATCTCTCATGACCAATCTGAGTAATAGGGATTGGAGCGTTTGTATCTGTAGACATAAAAAATTACCTTTTTAAAATCGGTATAAAAAAAGAAACAAATCGACTTTTTGCCAACTGTATTGGAATAGCAAAGTTCGATTCGCTAAAAATTATCCCAAGTAAAAACTCAAGAATTCGATTGGTTCATTATAGTCTGAACTCATTTCCTCTTCAAATAGAAAAGCATAATAATAAATTACTCTGCGGGCTGAAGATAAGAACCTTCAGCCCGCATAACAAAAAAAATTGTATGCCATATCATGAGTTGGGATCAATGACACAAAAAAAGGATAGCATGGTTACTTACGTGCTTCAACATACTTAAGTCGAAGGTCATAAAGTAAACTTGAAAGCATTTCATCTTCCGCAGCTGTGAGGTTGCCCTTCGTTTTCTTTTGCAGCGTTTCTAGGATTTCAATATTCAAGTGTGCGGTTTCAATATCTTTTTTTATTATATTGGTGCCTGGGTTTGGATAAAGTCCCATAGCGACCAAAGCTGCATTGCCCAAAGAGAGAATCAATAAATTGAATGTAGAATGTTCTTGCATATGTTCTGTCTCCAAGAAGAAAATCCATACTTGAGAACTACCTTCTCACGGTAGTATGAGTCAACAGGAGGTTAAAGATCAAGATGCGCGATCGCTTGTTTTAAAGGATTTAGATTTTTTCTTAACTTTGCTTCTTAAAGAAATGGGCACTTTTTCAATGCTAAATGCTATCCAAAGTTTTAAGATTATTCTTGATTCTGATCCAATGCATTCTATGCCAACAATTTCTTCAAATTCTTTTTCATATTCATTGAATATATTGTTCTTTGGAAAAATCACTTCTATGAAGATTGTATCATCCCAAACAATGGATAAACTTGGAAAAACTTCTGCTTGTCGCGCTAAATAAAGAGATTCATCGAGAAAATTAAAAATAGCGGAATGTGTATGTGTCTCATTGTGTAGCCAAGTGTAAAAATGAATTGTATCCCGTGGGACACGTAAAACGTGAATGGGGTGGGTTTTTTCAAATTTATCTTTGTATTTCAGGAATATTTTTCGCAAAATAGGCGCCATAATCTTTTCAGTTGAGCTTTGTGATTTAGAGAATTCGTACCAAGGAAATCCAGAAAAACTCGAAAAAATTTTCTCACGTTGATTCATTGTGATTGAAAACATATTTATTTGCCAAATAGTATGCTGTTCTTCAAATTGAATCTTATAGTAGCTAACGCTGAGCCCCTGCCAATCTGTTTCAGCATACTGTCGATCATCAAAAGAATGTAAGTTCGTCTTGTTCAGAGTCGTCTTTTCACTGAAAGTTTTAAAGCGTATTCCTGATTCTCTAAGATTTAAAATCAATAAAAACAACGCCCCAATGATTGCAGCAAAAAGGAGGATCATATCTCTGACAAGTATGTCTTGTTCAAGACTTAGCATATAAGAAAGCCCTCATAGTTTTATTTTTCGGTAAAACTCAGGACTTTCTGAAATGAAATCTTTATCTTCTGTTAATTTATTTGCGTAATGAAGCTATGAATATCATTGCTTATTTGTTCAATTTTCTCGAGTGTAACTTTGTAAGCAGCTTCTATGTCTGGGTTTTGTGTACAGACCGAGATATAAAACTTGAGTTTAGGCTCTGTGCCACTTGGACGCATGGATATCTTGCTGCCATCAACCAGTAAAAATTGGAGAACATTTGAGTGGGGGATGGAATACTGCTCTTGAGTCTTTTTTTCTGTAAAATCAATTACTTGATCTACGCTGATGCCAGCGAAACTGCTTTTTGGATGTCTGCGCATAGCTGTCATCATGCGGGCAATTCTTTGAGCGCCTTCTTCTCCAATCAGATCAATATTTATAAGTTCTTCTTGCCAGGCACCATGTTTTTTGAAAAGTTCAAACAGGGCTGCGCAGGCCGTTTTGCCTTCGTCCTTAAATAGTGAAATAATTTCAGATGCTTGACAAATAGCGGCCACAGCATCTTTATCGCGGACATTGTTCGCTGGCATAAAACCAAAACTTTCTTCGGTTCCAAAAAGGTACTTATAGTTTTTACCCGCTAATTCCCAGTTGCGTACTAGCCCAGCAATCCATTTAAATCCTGTTAAAGTATTGAATATTTCAATATCGTAACTTGAGCAAATCCGTTCAAGCAGATCTGAAGTCACAATCGTTTTTACTATTTTATGGGTGTTCTCTAATTTTCCAGAGCTTTTCATAAGTTTTAGAATTGAGTCTATGAGGAGCGCACCTAATTGATTGCCATTTAATAAAACAAAGTCTCCACACGCTTGATGGGAAAGTAGGCCTTTAGCCATTTTTGGATCATAAATAGCTACGGCCAACCTATCGGAATCGGGATCTGTAGCAAAAATGCAATCCGCTTTTCTTTCTGCACCATATTGCAATGCAAGTGAGAGAGCTTCTTTTTCTTCGGGATTGGGTTTTTTTACAGTAGGAAAATTGCCATTTGGTTCGGCTTGTTCAGGAATAACAAAAACATTTTTAAATCCCCAAGAGTTGAGAGCTCTTAAAACGGGAATTTTTCCGGTTCCATGTAGAGGTGTGTAAATGATTTTTAAATTCTTTGTTACATTTGGTGCTAAGCAGAGCTTTTTTATTTCTGCAAAATAATTATTCAGTATTTCATCTTTGATATAATTTATTAATTTTTTATTTTCTGCTTCGGTATATGGAATATATTTCACTTCTGAAAAAGAAGAAATTGTATATACTTCTTTAAGTATACCAGTATCTTGTGGTTGAATAATCTGAGAACCATCTTCCCAATATATTTTAATTCCATTGTATTCAGGAGGATTGTGACTTGCTGTTACACACACTCCACTCAAACATTTGAGACTTCGAATTGCATAAGAAAGCGCAGGAGTTGTTTCGAGTGTTGGATAAATAAACACAGGAATATTATTAGCAGCTAAAACACAAGCAGTTTCTTTAGCGAAATAATGTGAATTGTTTCTTGAATCATATGCAATAGCAACGCCTCTGCGCAATTCGTTTGCACAGTTTTTTAGAATATAATTAGCTAATCCTTGGATTGCTTTTCTTATTACGTAACAATTGACTCGATTTGTGCCCGTCCCCATAACACCACGCATTCCACCGGTGCCAAATTCGAGGTCACGATAAAATTTCTCGCGCAGCTCTTTGATATTCTGACTCGCAATCAGTTGGATCACTTCATTTTTGTCGATTTGAGAAATAACATCATCGGTTAACCAAGCTTGAATTCTTGATTTACAATCATTTAATTGAGAAAAGAGTGGAGTATCTAAATCTTGTATATGAGTTTGTACCATTATTTTACCTTTCAGGATTTACTCAATTCTCGTTGAACTTGCTTTAAATTGTTTTGCACAGCTGCCATATCTGAGTAATCAGGGTAGTTTTTAATAATTCCTTGTAAGATTTGCAAGCACTGAGTGAGTGTGTCTTTGCGTGTGCTTCCCGTTTGTTGGCTGGCTCTGACAAATAAAGCACGAACTTTGAAGCGTAAATTCATAACGAGAGAATTGATTGCGTCAGAACGCATTCTTTTAATGGGCTCCGTTCTTTGCTCTGCAGGAATCGTATCGAGGATCGCGATGGCTTGTTCAGGTGAGTCATTGTTGATCATTTGGGTCGCAGAACTCACGATTTGATCGATTGTTTGATTTTGCGAGTCTGTTAAGCCCATGGATGGGTTTTTTTGTAAACCCGGTTCCTGTGGATTGAGTTGTAAGATTTGTGAATTGAGCGCGGAAATATCGAGTTGTTGAGCCAAAACTAAATCGCGTGCGACTCTTTTTTCGTTTAATGCATTTGGTTTTTCACCTAAAGCGACGTAGAAATCTGCTATTGTATTTCTCAACCAAGCTTCATTGGCGATTGGATATCTCAATTGTGACTCTTTTAAAGCAGCGATTGCTTTTTGTAAGCGGGTTGGATTGTCTAAGCCTGCTTTTGCATCACAAACATAAACGGCTGTTTGAGCTAAAGTTGGAAAAGAATCTATTGGAAAAGTTTTTGCATACTTTTCCAAAGACTTTGTTAATTCCAAGACGGTTGTGCAATTTTGTGAAATAAAATTATCTTCAATTTCTTTTATTTTAACTAAGATTTCAGCAAATTCTTTTTCAGTTAAAATGACTTTTAATGGAATTTGTTTAGAGTTTTTTACAGGCTCTTCTACCACAGATGGAGCGGGAGCCACAGCAGGAGAGTCCACAATACTCACGCTATCTTTTTTATCTTTTAAGCTTGTACAGCCACTGATGAAATAAACAAAACTGAAGTACAGAATTGCTTTGAAAATTATTTTTTTTTCCGACATATCTACCTTTTTATTTATCTAAAATTTATAATACAAACAACAAAATTATAAGTTTGTATTGCTTGGTTTGGATATTACCAGTGACAAGAGAGTCCTAGCAAGTGTCTGCGTTCTACAAATGCAGTTGTAGTTGTAGAACCTGTTACTGGAAGTGTGTCGTTGATAACATAAGATGAATAGTCTATCGAGAAAATTCCTGCATCGACTGAAACTCCCCAAGTCGCTCCTCCCTCCATATAGCCCCCGCGAAGAGAAAAGCCTTGCTGAATAAGAACATTTCCAAAATAAAGTTCGGCGCCAGCATGAATTAATCTTGTTGTATCAACATCTTTCCCCCCATAACTATTTCCATCAATTTCCACGGGAATGGGATAAACATCTACCGCGAGTTTTAAATTTACTTTTGATTTAGAAATTCTTCCACGGGGGGTGAGTGAAACTCCGACACGAACTTCAGTTGGATCAATTTTTGAGGAATTTGGGGAAGAATCTGACCCTCCTTGGCGAAGAGCTCCACAGACATTTTCAGTGTTTTGTGTGATTGGATTGACATAAGTTTTAATACAGCCCGTAGGAATATTTCTGACTGATAGACCCAAAGTGGGAAACCAATAGTCAGCCGCAGTGATCATGATACCGGCATCAACGCCAACCGATAAAGTCTCTGTGCCGTTTTTAGTGACTTCGTTTGTCAGATCTTGTGTTGTTGATATTTTTGAAGTGTCCATGGTTTTATTGAAGTAATCAATACGATAATTGGGGCGGATCGAGATTCCATAGCGAAAGCCCCCTCTTTTAGAAACATTAGCTATACCAAGGGCAAAAGTAGCAGTGGTTGTTGAAACGGCATAGGCATTGTTCGGATTTGCGCTGTCGAGAAATGCAATTTTATTTTCGCTGCGGATAGGTACACCAATTAAAAAGGTAGGGGCAAATTTCCCACCAAAAATAATTTCAGGAAAGCTTTGTAGCAAAAGATAGGATTGATTTCCCCTAGAGCTTGCCGCTGATTTAATCATATTTGTTCCCAGATTTACGGGATTTGGGTTTAAATAGCCGAGCATTAAATTATTTGCTCCGATTTCAAAATCTGGAAATTTAAAATCACTGATCTTTTTCTTGGAGGCCGGATTGCGTGTTGCGCTTAATCCTGCTGGATTGGAATAGATTGCTGTTTCGTCATTAGCCGTTGCCGTAAAAGCTCCTCCCATTCCTTCGCTTCTTAAGCTGTTCCAATCGGATGGCAAGCTTTCTGCTATTGAAATAGCTGTGTATATGCTTGGAAGGATGAAATATAAAAAAGTTTTTAAGTATTTTTTTCTCAAAATAAAACCTCAACAAGAATTTATTCTTATTGAGTGTTTCGGTCGTTTTATAGGAAATAAAATCTGAAAAATTTTCCTAAAGACAAACTATAGAGGTGTCACAAAAAAGCCTATTTTGGTTCTATTCGTCACGTTTGGGCTGTTTAAATTACTTTTTTCAAAAATATCGATTGCATAAAAGTTTTCTTTCAGTATCTTTTGACTTCTTTTTAAATTTTTCTCCTCTACAAGAAATATTTTTTCTAGATTTTGCCGAGTCATGGTATCAAAATAAAAAGGAATACTTTCCGAAGATGTGATTGAGTTGCCAAAATAAAAATATGGAAGGGATGTGATATTTTTTCTATATGAAAAATTTCCTCCCAAAAAATCATCTATATTTGCGCTAGCCATATTTGAATTCTCATTACGCTGATACCACGTTAATTGAATAAATTTATTTTTGATAGAACAAGGAAAAAATTCGAGTGCGCTATCAAAAATAAGTTGGTTGACTGGAAAATTTGCCTGGACCCCAAATATTTTCTCTTTTCTGGGATTCCAAATAAAGGATGCGCAGTTTTTTTCATCTGCTTTAATCATCATTGTGTATTTAAAGAATTTATTTTTTTCAACAAGCTCTTGAGTCAAATTTTTCTTTTCTTGATACTCTTTTTGTTTGATCTTTTCAAGCATGAATCCTTCAATTTCGGATTGGCTATTATCAATATTTTTTCCTACAGGTATACCAACATTCGTTAAAAGCGTAGCAGTGATATCATTTATATTTAAGTTTTCAAAGTTTAAATTCTTTTTAGGAATCAGGCCGGGTATTTTTAGAATTCCAGTCGCAAAAAGTCGATTTTTAGAATCCGCTTTATCTAGCGGTTGTAAGACAAATACAATTGTTCGATTTTCAATTTTTCTTGCTTTGATGGTATCAAAAATATGACCGAGAGCGCGATCAACAAAGGAAATATTTGCAATATCATCAATTTGAAATGGATTAAAGACAGAGGAAAAACCTAAAGTTAAAATTGATTTTCCGAGATCTTTTAATGTAGGTCTTATCAATTGAGCATCTGTATCGAGTAAAATATGCGCAAGAAAACGTGTTTGTTGGTTCTCTAAGGTCCAGTTTTGAAAGGCATCAATCGTTCTTGGGATATAGAGATTTTTATTATTTATTAATATATATTGATTAGGTGCCCATTCAGGAACAGCGTCTATATTTTGTGAAACCCCCGTTAAAAAATTTGATATTATAGGAAAATCTTTTTGAGTAATAGATGGAGAAATCTCTTTAGATTTTGTTTTAAATATGGCTTCAAGCCCTTGAGCTGGTATGTTTCTGTCATCAATTTGTGAATTTTTCTTAGAAAAAGTCCATTCGTTTTTTTCAAGCCACTTGCCTTTTAAATTTGCGAAATCTGATGAGTCTGCAATTTGTTTATTGTAAAAGTAGGCTTCTGGATTAGCAATCCCCACGACATCATAACCATACTTCCTAAGTTCTAAATATGTATTTTTTGCTTTTTTTTCATTTATTTCTTCTTTTGTTATAGGAATATTATCTGAATTTAAGTATTTTTGGTCAGAAAATATAAAACGCCTAAAATTTTCATTTGCATTATCTGAAATAGAAATACTTTTAGAAAATACGGCAGACTGTTCCAAGAGAGAACTTAAATGTGGAGATATTTTTGCAAGTTTTTTCTTATTTTTTAATATATTTTCAGATATTTTTGGAGTTTGAATGATAACAATATTATAGCCAAATGCAGTACTATACGGTTCATCTGTCATTATTTGCGAATTATTAGTTTGAGCTAATGGATCATTTATCGTAATATTCTTTTTCTTGACTTGTTTAGATTGATTATTTGTGGATGTAGCTTCTTCTGGTTTCAACTCATCAGGTTTTTGCTCATCGACAAATTGATTTTCCTCATCATCTACTTCTTCATTTAAAGAGTCATCTTCATTTGCTGTTGGTGTTATTTTCTTAGTGCTTGCTATAAGTAAATTTTTATTTGGATTCCATATTGTGCTTTGACTCGAAACGCGTATTGGAGATCGTGCGTTGTGTTCTGTATGATTAACACTTGCATCTAATATATAAAAACTAGAAGATATACTAATTACCTTTATAATGGATGCAGTAGTATCATTAATGGGTATCGATAATTTCATTCTTTTTTGTACATCATCTTCTGTAAAAGTTTTAGCCCAGACATATTGGCCAAGATTAATACGTATATTTCCAGGTGTGAGTAAAAAAAGTGTGAAATTAAATGATCTTCTTCCTCGTACTACTGGAATCGTTGCTTTTATTTCTTCTCCTCCTAACAACAATAGACCTTCAATAACAGTACTCCAGTGTGGATAAGGAAAAATAACATTTGACGATTTTCTAAAAATATTAGGATTAAGTGAATTATAAAATAGTTTTTTTGCGGGTAAGAGAGGCCATAAGAATGCAGTATCTTCAAGTGAAGTCATGTATCTCGTATTTGATATTTCAACATTTGAATCAAGGAAAAGATCATAAATCGGTGTATTTAAAATTTCCATACGCTGCAATTGTTTTTCCATTCTCCGCATTTGTTCTGATTTTGCATAGCGTTTAAGTCTCCGACGTTCTGAATACTCTTGTTCTAAAGCTGAGGTGGGCCATGGAGCAATGAATTGAGAATCTCTTGCGGTATTGAAATTATTTGCTACTGTTTGAATTGGAAAAAAGTATGTAATTATCAGAGTTATAATTAATATGCTTAATAAAGTAATTGAAGAAATAATTATATAAAGAGTTAATTTAGATATTCTAGATGATTTCAAAACCATTTTTTTTTGCCCTATTTAATAGAGTATTGAATAAAACTATAAAATTTAGTTTTTACTTCGCTTCCATATTTTTTAATGAATTGATCTTTGTCTGTATCTTCAAGATTACTATAATTTATAGTATCATTTAAATTTAACTGATAAATATCAAATTGCTTATAGAATTCGCTTAAATTTGAATCTGAGGAGGGGTTCATTTTTTCAAAATTTTTGATATTTCGTGCAGCAAGATATTTTTCAGGCTCAAATTTTTTCAATTTATTATCAACATTTAAAAATATTTGACTGTGAATATTTCTATATGAAAATTTATTAATATGATTTCCTTTATTAAATATCCCTTCTTTTCGTAAAACTATATATATAGATCCTTTTTCCTTTTTGCAAATAACACCGTATTTAATTCCTTCTTTAATGCTTAATGCGAAATCTTTTTTTATAAATGGTGTAGAATCTTTTTTTGAATTTATAGTGTCAAATAAAAAGTAGTATTTATTTAGAGTGCTTTTATTATACTGATTTAGTTCAAAATTAAAGAATATGGAATTACAATTTGTGTCAGCACTTTTTTTAATTATCTTCTGATTGATGATTTCTGGTGTTAAAATTGAATCTGAACTTATATTTTGAGAATATCCTTTTCCTAGGGTGAAAGAGCTATTGGTTCTATTAACTGGCATAATGATTATATTATTTTGACTTGCATCCAGCAAACCTTTTATTGCAAAAGATAAATAATAATCAATTTTGTCAATATTATTATCAAACTCATTCTTCGAAATATATTCAGGCCAATCAATACCCAAGATAAAATTATTTTCTTTGCTATTCTCCATTTCAGGTAATAAAATAATAAAATTATTAATAGATTTATTAAATGCTAATATTTTTTCTGCATAATTATTTAATAAAAAACTATTAGAGCTTGTTAAGTTTTCCCATTTCCATGCGGGAAAAAAGAAACCTCCTAAACCAATTCGGAAGAAAAACATGAGTTGAGGTTGAGACAATGCTATGCGATTTAAAAATATATTTATCCAAGTGGGATTTATATTATTACTTAATCTATTTTTATCAAATATTTGCGAAAAAACAAAATTATTTTTACCATCAATACCTATAAAGTAATCGGAATTGATTTCTGATTTTTCACCCCTATTTTGACTTGTTGTGCGAAAATTTTGTAAAGGAGAAGGTAAATATAGTTTCTCATCAGTCAGATTTTCTTTGCCCAAAATTGTAGCAACCAAGAAGGCCTTTGTAGGAGAATATTGAAGCCACTTATTTTCTTCACTGAGTATTAACTTGGATTCTCGAAAAGAGTTTTTATGAGTCAACAAGTAATCTGGAAGTATAAAGATGAATTTACTATCTTGCACGGAATTTTTTCCGATGGCGTTCCATTTTGAATAAATTTCTGTTTTTTTATTTTCATAGAATTTAGTATAGAATTTTTCTTGCATGTTATAAATACTTGCGTTCTTATCAAACCATCTTCTCATTAGCTGAGGCGCAGCGCTCGAACTCATTATCAAAGCCATAAAATGAATATATACGCAGAAAATAATTGGCAGATAAGTTGCTATGAAAGATAATAAAATGGGTCTTTGTCCCTTATGTAGTCGAGTATCAACTTGAATTTTCAGAAATATTTTAATAATTATTGCAGGGAAAGCTAATAAACCACCTATGCATCCAGAGAATATTATAAGTAAAAATATAATTGCTAAAAATAGAGTGCTAAGATTTAAAGAAGAGAAAAAATATAAGTTTGATTTTTCACCATAATTTGAATCATATAAAATAATAAATGAAAATAAAGAGAAAAGCGCCCAAAATAATCCTGAATAAATAATATATCGCCAAAGTACTGTGATAAATGACGTCATTTTATCGGATCTTTTTATCATTGGACTGCGAGAGCGAAACATTATCTTTGCGCTCCCATTTGAATTGTAGTAGTGTTCAGATTCATGAAAATCTCCGATTGGTTTAATTATTTGTAGGATACATAGTATGTCTTTTTTAAATGATAACATATCACAAAAGAAAATAGTTCTTGGCAGCGACTTTCTGACTTTAGAGGATCTGATAAAAATTTCTAGAAATTATGAGAAAGTCGATATATTTCCGGAAAGTATAAAAAGAGTAGATGCTGCACGTAAATGTGTTGAAGAGAGGCTCCAGTCGGGAGGAACATTTTATGGAATCAATACAGGTTTTGGAGCTCTTGCCAATGTTAAAATACCGAATGAAAAACTTGATGAATTACAAATAAATCTCATTCGTTCACATGCCTGCGGGGTTGGTGAACCTTTGGCAGAAGATATCGTCCGCGCCACACTCGTCCTCAGAATAATGAATATTTTAAAAGGAAATTCCGGAGCGAGAAAAGAAACTGTTTTTATTATGCAACAATTTTTAAATTACGGGATCACTCCTTATGTTCCATCAAAAGGATCAGTGGGCGCAAGTGGTGATTTAGCTCCTCTTTCTCATATTGCTCTCAATCTCATTGGCGAAGGGAAAGTTTATTATAAAGGGAATCTTGTGTTGGCAAGAGAGGTATTGGAGCATGTAAAAATTGAGCCTCTTAAACCAATGGCTAAAGAAGGGTTGTGTTTGATAAATGGTACGCAAGTTATGACAGCAATTGGCTTATTGTGTTCTTATGATGCGCACAATTTATTAAAAACGGCAGATATTGCAGCAGCAATTAGTCTTGATGCAGTGAAAGGAACTTTAACTTCTTTTCGTCCCGAAATACAAAACGTCCGTCCCTATTTGGGACAGAAAATTGTAGCAAAAAATATATCTGAAATTCTTGCAGATGATGGCATAAGATTGAGTCATATGCACTGTGATAAAGTACAGGATTCCTATTCATTTCGATGTGTTCCACAAGTGCATGGTGCAGCACGCAATGCATTCGTTCATGTGCTAGAAACTTTTATGCTAGAAGCGCATGCAAGTACTGATAATCCATTGGTTTTTCCTGAGACGAACGAAATTTTAAGTGGAGGGAATTTTCATGGTGAACCAGTCGCCTTAGCACTCGACTATTTTGCTATGGCTATGGCTGAAATAGGCAACATCTCTGAAAGACGATTGGAGAAACTTGTCAATGCGCATATGAGTGGATTGCCTCCCTTTCTAACTCTGGATTCAGGACTTTGTTCTGGTTATATGATCCCTCATGTCGTTGCTGCAGCTCTTGTTAATGAAAACAAAGTCTTATGCACGCCTGCTTCTGTTGATTCTATTGCGACTTCAGCTGAGAAAGAAGATCATGTGAGCATGGGAATGACTTCTGCAAATAAATTAAGAATTATTTTAAAAAATGTTTCTTTTATTCTTTCTTTAGAATTGCTTGCTGGTGTAGAAGGGGTTGAGTTTCATCTCCCTCTCGAGCCGGGCGCAGGTGCGCGCGCGGCTGTAGAATGGACGCGAAATTCTGTTCCTGCCGTTAAGAATGCAGATCGATCACTTTCCGAAGAAATCGAGGCTGTCGCTAGCAAACTTCTTCGCGGTGAACTTGTCCATTTTGTCAATCAATCGCTTTCAGGATATACTTTGCAATGACTCTAATTAAAAATGATTCTGTTCTTTGGCTTGCGCATGTTGCAAAAGAGTTTTTTCCCACTTGGCAGAATCGTTTAAATCTGACTGATAAAAACATCATAAAACCTCTTGGGCATAATTTTTATTCTGTGCAATTTAACTCTACTCCCACGAGAGGTTTTCTGTCAGATACTATTTTTTCTCGCTATTGGTTACCGGTTCATTATATGTGGCCTACTAAATGCGAAGAAAAAGGATATATAGAAAAATGTGCTCAAGGTTTATTAGTAAAGTTTAAAGACAAAAATTTTAGCAATGTTGTTGTTTTTTCACTTGATCGTAAGCAGCAAAAATTAGCTTCGAACTTAAGAGGTCGTATTCTTCAAGTTTTTAGCGAAAAACTGAAAGAAAAATCCCCAGCAAAGTTATTGACAGAATGGACAAAAAAACCAATTTTGCAGCCGATCTATAACCAAACTCTTATCGTTGCTATTTCTGAAAAATGCACATGGGCTGGGCTGAGCACTCCAAGTGAATCTGGTTCATTTTTTGCGGGAGGCAGGCGGTATGTTGGTGTATCCAATGAAAGTATTGCAAGCCGTGCGGCTGCAAAATTTGTGGAAGCAGCAGAGTCTCTTCAACTCAGTGGTCTAAAAACAGAAAATGCAAAGAAATGGTTAGAGCTTGGTGCTGCACCTGGTGGAATTACTCATGAATTAGTAGAGAAAAAATGTGAGGTTTGGGCTGTTGATAAAGCGGATTTAGACGAAGAAATTGCCGAAAATCCACTCGTTCATTTTTATAAGATGGACGCACGTGAATTTAAAGTCAATATGAATTTCGATGCACTTATGTGCGATTTAAATGGACCAGCGAATATTTCAGCAAAAATATGTAGCGAAAAAACATCACTCTTAAAAAAAGATGCGATTATTATTTATACTTTGAAAATTCATATAGCCGACAATTTTGAAAAAGATTATGAACAGGCACTTAAAGAATTTTCTCTTAAAAATTGCCAATTTTTATATGGGCGTCATTTATATAACAATAAACAAGAAATTACCCTTTTCTTTAAAAAGAAATAAAATGAGTGTTGTTAATTTTAAAACAATTTATACGAATGTTGTAGCAGAAAAGATAATTGAAAAATCAAAGTTTATCACTTCTCTTGAGAAAGTTAAAACTGAAGAACAGGCCTTCCATTTTTTTTCTTCGACAAGGAAAAAATATTTTGATGCAACTCATAACTGTACGGCATTTGTCTTAAATTCAGGTTCTATGCGTTCAAACGACGATGGAGAGCCAGCCGGAACAGCTGGTAAACCTATGTTAGAATTTTTAAAAAAAAATGAAATATTTAATATTGCTGTTGTCGTCACTCGATACTTTGGTGGAGTGAAGCTTGGAACAGGCGGACTCATACGAGCATACAGTGCGTGCGTGAGCGAGGCAGTACAAAAGGCAGGTATCGTTGAAAATATTTTGCACTATTCCTTTTGTGTGACTTTTGCATATTCTCAGTGGAAAAAAATTGAAAATTATTTAAATTTAAATTTAATTTATTTTGATAAACCAATTTTTTCCGAAAATATACAAATTAAAATTTATGTGAAAAATAAACATAATTTTATAAATAACATAAATGATATTTGCAATGGTTCAGTTATTATTGAAGCTCAGGATGATAAGTTTATTGAGGTTCTTTTACCGAAACAGATAGAATAAGTGCTTCCTTAGGGTAAAAAGGCACATTGTACATTCCTTCGAGCTGCCCAACTTTAATTTTAGCAATTTTTTGTACGACATCTATACCAGAGATCACTTTACCAAAAACAGCATAACCATTATTATTTTCTTTAGAATCAAGACTTTTATTGTTTGCTAGATTGATAAAAAACTGGGAAGTAGCTGAATCAACTGAGTTTGGTTTTCGTGCCATTGCAATTGTTCCTGTTAGGTTTTTTAAACCAAGATCCGAATTATTTTTAATAGGTGGATTTTTATTTTCTTTGGCAATAAAGTTTATATCATAAGCACCTCCTTGAATAATAAATCCATCTATAATTCGATGAAAAATAGTATTATTATAATAATCGCTTTTGACATATTTTAAGAAATTATTTACAGTTACTGGGTCTTTCTGTTTAAATAGATCAAGCCTTATTTTGCCCATCGAGGTAACAAAAACGACTTCGACATTTCCTTTTGGGACTGTCGTTTCAGGTGGTGTTTGATTTTTCTGTGAGTTTTGCTTTTTCTTTTCCGATTTAGATTCCTGTTTTCTTTCGTTTAGCGCAAAAACAGACGTATGTGTTGGTATGATTGGGAGGCTAATAAATAAAAGTAAAATTTTAAAATTGAGCTTCATTTTTTGTAACCTTTGATTGGAGATTTTGATGAATAGATATATAAAATCATTCAGTATATTCTTAGCATGTTTTGCATTGCACGCACAAGTGTTTGCTTTTTGGGATCAATCACATCAACTGGTCGCTAAAGTTGCGGAGAAAAAACTAAATAAGGAGTCCTTATCAAAAGTTCAAAAATTGTTAAATGTTAATATTTTATATCCTGGAAATGCGCTTCTTTCACAAAATACAAATTCCATAGATACAGCGGCTTCTTGGGCAGATAGTATAAAATCATATTACAATCAACCCATTAATAAAACTTTATCTCTTTGTCACTACACAGATATTCCTTTAAAGAAAAATGATATTAATATTGATAAAAGTGATGAAGCAATAATGGAACTTCTTATGGAAGAATTAAAAAAAGTTCCATATAACTCAGTTTCTTGTTTAAAAAGCGCAATTAAAACTTTAAATACCCCTTCTGAATCTGATCTAAATAAAGCAATTGCATTGCGATTTGTTCTTCATATTATGGGCGATATCGCTCAACCTCTGCACAATGTCTCGCTCGTTGATGAGAATTTCGAAGATGCAGGTGGAAATAAAATTATTTTTTTGGATAAAATAAACATTACAAATATCGATGGCAGTGTGAATCAAGTAAATAATTTACATTCTTTGTGGGACTCTTCTTTAGCTGTTTATTTGCAGTTTCCTTATAATAAAAGTGATATAAAAATTGGTAAGTTTACAGATGAGCAAAAAAACTTAAATGAAATATATGCTAAAAATCTAATTGAAGATAAAGAATTAATGGAATTGGCTTTGAAAGAAATATCAGATGTAGATAATCAAAATGTTGAAAATTGGGTTATTGAGTCGCACAAATTGGCTATAAAAAGTGTTTACACTGATTTGATTTTAGCAAATGATTCTGGTGAGCATATAGCTAATATTAAAACGAGTTTTGTGAAAGGCTGGAGAGATTACCAAAGTCAGAGAAAAATGTTGATGCAACTTCAGATTTTAAAGGCGGGGCTGCGTTTGAAAATGCTTCTCGATGCAATGTATGCAGAGAGCCCAAATAGAAACGTTTATCGTCAGCTTATTGAAGAAATTCTTAATGATCCGGAAGTAAAGGCTTTACGAGTGAATTA
Source organism: Fluviispira sanaruensis (assembly GCF_004295685.1). Lineage (NCBI taxonomy): Bacteria > Pseudomonadati > Bdellovibrionota > Oligoflexia > Silvanigrellales > Silvanigrellaceae > Fluviispira > Fluviispira sanaruensis. The sequence continues at coordinate 2,634,719 of NZ_AP019368.1, read as the reverse complement.
AAATCAAGTGATATTAGATAGATAAAAATAAATTCAGCTTGTTTTATTATATTTTCGATTTCCATTTTAAAATTATTTAATTGCCGATACTGCAAACGTAAGTGAAACAAACTTTATTAAGGAGTTTCTTTATGAGCACCGGTGTACCCTTGGCAAATATTGCTAATTTAGGCGCTTTGGATAATGAGACAAATGAAATGAGAGTGATTGAGCTTGAAGGGCAGCTTGCAGCTATCAACAAATCTCAAGGCGTGATTGAGTTTTCCATAGATGGAGATATACTTACTGCAAATAGCAATTTTTTGAGTATACTGGGCTACTCATTGGCTGAGGTAAAAGGCAAACACCATAGAATATTTTGTGCTCCAGCATATGCAAATTCCCATGAATATAAAGATTTCTGGGCAAAGCTCAACCGTGGGGAATACGATGCAGGTGAATACAAACGTATAGGTAAAGATGGAAAAGAAGTCTGGATCCAAGCTTCATACAACCCTATTTTCGACAGCAATGGCAAAGTTTTAAAAGTTGTTAAATATGCTACGGATGTCACTCATCATAAAGTGTTAAACAGCGATTTTCAAGGCCAATTGGCGGCCATTGCTAAGTCCCAAGGGGTGATAGAATTTTCTTTGGATGGCATCATACAAACAGCAAATGATAACTTTTTAAATTTGCTTGGCTACTCCCTTGCGGAAGTTAAAGGTAAGCATCACCGCATTTTCTGTGATGTGAGTTATGTAAATTCACCAGAATATAGAGAGTTTTGGAATAAACTTGGTAGAGGTGAGTTTGATGCAGGAGAGTACAAACGTCTAGGCAAAGGTGGTAAGGAAGTCTGGATTCAAGCCTCTTACAATCCAATTTTAGACTTAAATGGAAAGCCATATAAAGTTGTTAAATATGCATCTGATATAAGTGCACAAAAATTAAAAGATGCACAGCTCGAAGCTTTGAGCAGAGCGCAAGCGGTGATTGAGTTTAATCCAGATGGCTCAATATTAACTGCGAATGATAATTTTTTAAATGCTGTTAAATATAAATTGGATGAGATTAAAAACCGGCATCATTCTATATTTTGTCCGCCTGAGCTGGTGCAAAGTCCAAAATACAAAGAGTTTTGGCTGAATTTAGCAAATGGTCTTTTTCAAAGTGGGCAATTTTTGCGCCTCGATAAACTGAGAAAGCATGTGTGGTTACAAGCGTCCTATGTACCTGTTTTCGATCTCGCAGGTAAAATTTTTAAAGTTGTTAAGTATGCGATTGATATCACAGAGCAAAAAAATTCTCAGTTGGATGTTATAAGAACTCTTTCCGAAACTTCTCGTCAATTGGCTGCTGCTGCGACAGAATTAACTGCAACCGCAACCCAGTTGAGTGCCAATGCCAATAAAACATCCTCAGTCGCAATTTCTACGGCTTCTGCTTCTGAAGAAGTTTCGCAAGGTGTTCGCACTGTTGCAACCAATACCGAAGAAATGTTTGAAGCGATTAAAGAGATCACTCGCAATGCCTCTGAGGCTTCTGCAACGAGTGCAACAACTTCTAAGCAGGCGCAAAAAACGAGTGCCACCATTACAAAACTGGGTGAAAGCAGTCAGGAAATTGGTCATGTGATCAAGGTAATCAGTTCTATTGCGCAGCAAACAAATCTTTTGGCTTTAAATGCAACAATTGAAGCTGCGCGCGCAGGGGATGCAGGACGTGGTTTTGCAGTGGTGGCAAACGAAGTCAAAGAACTTGCAAAGCAAACAGCAAAAGCGACGGAAGATATTACAAATAAAATCACAGGCATTCAAAGAGATAGCCAGAGTTCCGTTCAGGCTGTGACTGAAATTGCGCAAACAATAGAAAAATTGAATACCATTGCCACAGCAATTGCTGCTTCAGTCGAAGAACAAGCGGCGACAACCAATGAAGTTTCCCGCGTAGTAAAAGAATCAACAAAAGGTGTGTTGAACATTGCGGAAAATGTAAAAGTTGTTTCAACTGCTGCCAATGAAACCACGATAGGTGCTGATCAGGTTTTAACTGCGGCAAAATCTTTGAGTGAAATCGCTGTTCAGCTAGAAACTTTAGTGAGAAAAATTGAGTAGAAAATAGAGAAGATATGAATTAAAACTAAGAAGATGGTCGGGGATGCGGGATTCGAACTCGCGACCCTCTGCTCCCAAAACAGATGCGCTACCACTGCGCTAATCCCCGAATAAAACTAAGAAAAATGGTCGGGGATGCGGGATTCGAACTCGCGACCCTCTGCTCCCAAGACAGATGCGCTACCACTGCGCTAACCCCCGACTTGTGAAGGGATACTTGCCACATAAAAAAAATAAGTGCAAGCTTTGGATCTGTTTTTTTGTTGTTTTCGTTCTTTTTTTATTTATAAGTAAATATAAGAGGTTATAAGTGTCCCTAGAAGTTGTTGCTATGCTTTCTAAAGTTATTTTTGAATCAGAAAGAGGCGACTTTCTTGTAGCAGAATTTATCGATGCTCTCTCTGCCAAAGCTTTTCGTGTCTCAGGTAAAATTCAAGTTTCACAAAAGGCAGATGCAAAGCAACGCTATAGAATCATTGGACAATGGGAGAATTCACCTAAATACGGGCAGACATTTGTGGCAATATATTCCGAACCCACTCGGCCTGCTGAGCTCTCTGGAATAGCGCCCTATTTGGCCAATAACGTGAAAGGTGTTGGCGAGGTAACAGCCAAAAAACTCGTTGATAAATTACTGGTAAAAAATATCGATGATCTCGTCACAATCTGCCGTGATGAGAAAGAAAAGATTTTCGCATTTTTTGGGGAAAAGAAGCGAAAAGTTGCTGAGAATGTCATTACCATGATGGTGACAGACGAAGTCTTCAGAAATGTCATGATTTTTCTCCATGAACACAATATCCCACCTCGCTTTGCCAAAAAAATATATGAAAAATATGGCGCAGCTTCATTAACCAATCTTATGGAAAATCCATACCGGTTGATTGCAGACTTTCGCCAAGTGGGTTTTTTACGCGCCGACGCAATAGCACAAAAGTTAGGATTGCCAACGACATCTCCTTTTAGAATAGAAGCTGCTTTTATCTATGCGCTTGAGATTGCGCAAGATGAGGGACACTGCTGTCTGCCGCGCGATCAATTGGTGGATAAAGCACGTGATTTACTCGGAGGAAAATTCGATCCTACTTTTTCGCGTGAATATGTGCTTGAGCAGTTGCGCCTCATTTATAAAAAAAATCGTGAAGAAAAAAAAGAAACATTTCTTATTCGTGAAACGGCAAAATTTAAATCTTTGCAAGAAAAATCTGTGCAAGAGATCTTATTTTATTTGCCAGAAGTTCTTCGTATGGAAGATGAAGTCTCAGGATTTATACAGAGCTTATTAAGAACTCCATCTTTTTTTGAACACAAAGAAAATGATATTGTCCAAAATGAAAAATCTCTTCAAGAGCTTTTTCCTAACTTACCTTGGGATAAGCTTTCGCAGGAACAACACTCCGCCGTGCAAATGAGCCTGAGCTCGCGCTTTATGGTTTTAACAGGTGGGCCTGGCTGTGGAAAAACATTTGTACTGAAAGCGATCTATGGGTTGCAGCGAGCCCTAAATCGCCGTGTGGCCTTGTGCGCCCCAACGGGATTGGCAGCAAAAAGAATGACTGCTTCTATTGGCGAACAAGCGAGCACTTTGCATAAACTTTTAGGGCTTGGGAGAAAAAATAAAGATGAAACTCAAAATGTAATTGAAGAACTCGAAGGGAATACAGGTGCGCTGGACAATGTGGATGTTGTCATTATCGATGAAAGTTCAATGCTCAGTCTTGACCTACTCCATTCTCTCCTCTCAGTATTAGGGCCCAATCGTAGACTGATCCTTGTGGGTGACGTGGATCAGTTGCCGAGCGTGGGGGCTGGAAATTGCTTGCGCGATATTATTTCTTCTGGACAGGCTCCCATAGCACGTCTTACCCAGATTTTTCGTCAGAGTTCAGAAAGTCCTATTCCTTTGGCGGCGCGTGAAATTATCTCAGGCAAAAAACCTGAATACAGTTATATCAGTCGGATTCCAACATTTCCCCGTGCGGAACCTTTAGCTTTTATTCCCTGTTCACAACAGACATTTTTTGAAATGCTTTTGCCATTTTTAGCTGAAACGGTAAAAAATATTTATGACCTTGACCCCATTAAAAACTGTCAGATCTTAGTGCCCATGCGCAGAACCGATGTGGGACAAGAAAATATTAATAAAATAATGCAGAGTCAATTAAATCCTCCATCTGAAAATAAAAAGGAATGCTCGTTACCTTATGGAGGGATTTTGCGCGAAGGTGATAAAGTTATTCAGACCAAAAATAATTATGAGCTTGATGTCTTTAATGGTGACTTGGGATATTGTAAGACTATTGTGAAAACAAAAGAAAAGCTTGAGGCAACAATCGAATTTTCCGATCGTTTAGTTACTTATGCGGACGAAGAAATAGATGATTTACAACTTTGCTATTCTATGACTGTGCATAAATCACAAGGGTCGGAGTTTCCTTTGTGTATCATTCCCATGTTTGGTGTATATTTTACAATGCTTGATAGAAATCTTTTATACACAGCAATCACAAGGGCGAGCAAATTTGTTATTATTATTGGTGAAGACTGGGCTGTGAAAAAAGCAATTGGCAGTCAAAATGCTATTAAAAGACATACTTTTTTAGATGGACTTCTATTAGGGACAGATAATCAAACTGAGATATAGAGTCTTAAATACATAAATTTAATATATCAATTAAAAAATAATTAATAAAATATAATTTTTTGACAATTAATAAAAATGATCTTAATAAAATATCACAACATAAGAAATATGTTGTGATATTTTATAAAATTTTCTAGTTAAAAATAAAATAACGGGGTGCCGTATGTACAAAAAAATTTTGTCTATCATTTCCTTAGCTATGTCACCAATAGCTCTTATTCATATGAATGCCCAAGCAGAAGAGACCACCCAAATTAGATGTGTTACTAAGGATCGGCAATTCTTTTGGCTTGTGGATAAAGAAAATCCTGGGCTCATTGCTTCAGTTTCTGGACATTGGAATAATTATCTAGATAATAGATCTAAATTTAAATATTTTGTCATCAATGGGGGCGCGCCCATGATTGATGCAATTGTAAATGCTTGTACAAAATTAGATCCAAGCTATAAATATATAAGTGCAGCTGAATACCAATCGATAGAATCATCCCTTTTTGCTATCGATGATAATATTTTTTATAATGGTTTTATGAAATATTCAGTAGGTCATACTTTACCAATGGTTTTTTCCACTGTAAAAAATTGGCGTGAAAGAGATATGAAAATCAAATATGATCTCGAACTTCCTGAAAATAAATATTTAACTAAGGAACAGGTATTAGAAAGTATAGCAACATCTAAATAATATTTTATTTCGAGAGATTTTAAATATATAAGTTATTACTTATTTTTTTCTTAAAATGCGCAGAGATATAGGCCTTTACAGAGGGCAGAGTTGCTGGCCGCAAATGTCCTCTGTAAAGGCCTATATCCCTGCTTCAATTAATTCTAATTAAGACAACTTATATTTTAAAATCGTTTTTTTGGTATGACTTGAGTGGTTTTTGCTCAGTCTTTATTTCAAAGTATATTTTTGTGGGGTTTTATAAATATAAGTTAAAAATTTTTCATTTACCTAAAATTCAACTTAACTTACATTTTAAAATTTTTTATTAATCAATTTCTCTTTTTTACTCCTAAATCTTCAAGATTTTTTACAAGTTCCTTTTCATAATCTGAAACTTTAATAGATAAGTTTTCGTAGTCTTTTTCCATAATGTATTTAGATAGTAGACTCAAGCGTTTATAAATTTGTTGATAATTTTGTCTTTCTACAGTGCTAACTGAATTGTTATTAAGTCTTTCAACTGCATTTTCATCCTTGAGTTTTTTTTCTAAAAAATTAACTTCTTGTTGCGCTTCATTGATATTACTAGGTATCGTGCTGTTGACAAAATTTTCGAATTCGTTTTTTGTTGCTTCATCGGCTATGTTTTTGTTTATATTGCGCTCATTCTTTAGAACTTCAATTTTACTATTATTGCTTTTTACTTCTGAACTCGAAATAATTATTTCGGATTTTTCCTCTTCTATTAAGATAGATTTTCCTACAATTAAAATTACTAAGGTTAAGAAAAAAAATAGTAGAAATTTATACTTTTTAAAAAAATTCATTTCAATTACTTTCATTTATTGATTTAATATTATCAAAATTTACAAGGGCTATAAAATCTTTATCATCTTCATTGTATCTTCCTTTAAATTCCATAGTTAACTTGGCATTTCCTGAGTATAAATCGCATACAAGATCTTTAAATTTATTTTGAACAGAAGTGTATCCTTTGGTATTCATAATTATATTTTTAAAATCGTGTAAACTTTCATCAAACTCATGTTTTTCATCAATAAGATTAGAAATGGCTTGTTCTTTATAAGTAATATCAATATTGGCATCTGTTAATTTAAAGTTATTATCATATTTAATTTGAAATTCAGAAATTCCAAGTTTTTTTGATATAAATTTTTTTACATCAACTTCAAAATCTTGATCTGCAAACTTTATGTAAGAATTCAAATCTATTCGCAAATTCGCATTTCTAACCATAAGCTTTATACCTGTTCTACTTCCAGAACTAGAATTTACTTTATACAACCTAGCTGTATTCTTAACATTGTTACATTCATCTGGGTTAACAAAATTTTTTCTAAAAGCTAAAGAACCTAAAAAATGATTAGGAAATGAGACTACTTTAACATCAGCGCTAGTTTTTTTCTTTTTAACATTTAATAAAACTGGTTTAATACTATTTTCAATATACATTTTGAATTCTACAGTCTGCACTGTATCTTCAATAGGATCTGGTTTTTGCACATTATCATCTGGACGATCCTGTATTTCCTTTTTCTCTATGGAAAACTTCTCGCCACAAGATACTATTTGGGAAAAAATAAATATTAAAACAAATATTTTTTTTTATCGACATATTTTAACCTTTTTGAGAGTGCTTAGAATCTATTCTAAGCACTATATCAGATTACATTTTACTAGCAAATGAAACCTTACTTGAGCGATCTAAGATTTGATAGCCATTAACTTTATCTTCGGGCCAGAAATTTGCTTGTGTTTTAAAATATGAAGAAGCATTTGATCCACCAAAAATTGAGCCAATAGTGCCTATAAAGAAGGAGCCTACTTGGCAATAATAATAATTACATCTTTCAATCCTATCTGCAGCATATAAGATACCAGAAATTGGTGGTTGTATTATACTTGGAGGAGTTGAGCCTGCATTTTGTTTACCAGCAAGTATAAGAACACGATCAAGCAAAAGTTTCTTTTGTTCAGCCGTAATTTCACTTTGTTCTCTTGGTGTGTATTGAAATTCTCCATTGTCTCCATTAAATTTAATTTCAAACCAATCTCCAGAATCTTTTTCTTCAACAATAGAGTGAGCAGATGATGTCGAAAACCATCCTCTTGATGTAGACTTGCTTTCTATCCTTGTATATAAATTATATAAGTGATATTTTGCGGTAAAAGATCTTCTCCCTTTGACTTGATAAGTATAGTTAACATTCAAAGCAATATTTGCGGAAATATTATTTATATCATTTGCTTTAACCGGTTGATTAACATTATCATAATAAGTGCATCCTCCAAGAAGATTGAGTTTTACTCTTCCAGAAGTACTGCCGAAAAATTCATCCTGCTTACTCTCTTTTTCATTTAATGAAGGTAAAGGAATTTTTGGATCGAGATTTTTAAGCGTCTGATAGCTCACTCCAGGGATATAAGCATCCATAAGAACTGAGAAAGTAGAGTCGGGCATCGAATCAGTTTCTTTTAAATAAGCATTGAATAACGCGTTTTTTATAAGCATAGGTTGCCATGTAATATTTATATTTTTATTCTTCTCCTGGTACTTCTGCACCAAATTACTTGTATCTGAATTGAATAAAAGATTTGCGGATATTCCCTCGAGTAAGGCATATCTTTGATAAGAGTTAAGAGCTGAATTAGTTATATTATCTGCAGCTGCCTGTAAACTTTGTAATGGCTTTAATAACTCTTCAAATCTATTATAAATATAGTCGTATTGATCTGAAGCTAATTTAACTTCTCTGGAAGTTCTTGCTAATTCTTTTTCTGCAGGATAGAATTCAAAATCTAATAAAGTTGTATAATCCTCTACTAGATCATCTAGCACTTTTTTAGCCTCAGCAGTTTTAGGAGATTTTGGATCTTTCCGAAATAACTTTTCATATATACCTCTAGCAATATCTACTTCCTTTCCAAGTTTTACCTCTTTAACTTTTATTTCTTCAAACTTATTATAGGCGACTTCTCTTTCTGATTTTTTAGTTATTAATATTTTATAGAGATTTTCTTTTTCTTTATCCAAAGGATCAAGTTCTTGTATCATTTTATTTATTTTTATTAGTATATTTTCTCTAATTTTTGAGCTTTCTCTAACTGAATTTTGATCGATTTTCATTGCAGAACAAAATCCAAAATTTAAATTCTGTTGTACTGCGCTCACAGTTACTTTACCAACCTCAGGTGGAAGAACTTAGGCGTTTTGGCACTCTTCATCAAACATTACGCCATTTGCGTTCTCTGGGTGATTTACTCCTTTAAAAGCACAATGATTTACAATATTAGGTCCACCTGCTAAAGCAATATTTGATAGAAATAGTGATGAAAAAAACAAGGTACATTTAGTATTTATAAACATAGCAAAAACTCCTATTTATTACATTATTATTACCAAGTAGCAAAAACAAATTATGTTATCTTTAATGTATTGAAATTTATGAGTCAAGTTAAAATTTAATAAATTATAGTAAACTTATCTTATAATAATAAAATCTTATTATTTATTTTTTAAAAATAATAAGATTTTATTTTTAAAAAATAAATAATTTAAAAAAACTTATTTATAAAGTAACAATCTTATAGGATTTATTAACTCTATTTAAATTTTTTTTAGGAGGATGTAACTTAGAAGCAATTTTTAATTATGATTTGTAAATATTAACCACTTCACATAATCTAACAATGTTCGAATATTCATCGGACAGGCTTTTTGATTAAAAGTTATATCAAATAAATCTAATGAAATTAAAGTTAGCTATGCGTCATTTAGCATAAATCAAAAGTTAAAATTAAATCAACAGTACGTCGCATACGAAGAATTACTAAGCATAAATCAGCAGTGACCGAATAAATAATCGGCACAGAGCATGAGATAAATTACTAAGCATAAATCAGCAGTGACCGAATAAATAATCGGCACAGAGTATGAGATAAATTACTAAGCATAAATCAGCAGTGACCGAATAAATAATCGGCACAGAGTATGAGATAAATTACTAAGCATAAATCAGCAGTGACCGAATAGAGTAATTTAGAGGGGCGAGTCAGAGAATGGCTCCGAAGGGCATTTGCGGCCAGCAACTCTGCCCTGAGGAGTCTTGTCTGACTCGACCCCGTCGAAGTTAAGACAAAACAAACTAATGATTTATGCGCCACCTGACTCGACCCCGTCGAAGTTAAGACAAAACAAACTGATGATTTATGCGCCACCTGACTCGACCCCGTCGAAGTTAAGACAAAACAAACTAATGATTTATGCGCCACCTGACTCGACCCCGTCGAAGTTAAGACAAAACAAACTAATGATTTATGCGCCACCTGACTCGAACCCGTGGGAGTAAAGACAATACAAGCTGATGATTTTTGCCTTCAATTCTCAATAAGATTTATATAAATTCTTATGATCATCTTCGGTGAGAGTTAAAATTTTAACATTGATTTTAGGTCTGATTTCCTTGAAATAATTATAAACGTTACGGCAGGAAAGACAGGCTGGTTTAGAAGTATAAATTTCTAAATCACCTTGCGTCTCTTTAGCAGTATCTTTTGTATTATCGACAATAGCTTCCAATATTTTCGCTTCTGAATCAGAATAACGAGTTGTGCTTAAATCTTGGTTTCCACCATTTTTGATTGCTTGAGTTGCTTTGAGAATCCTTTGCATATTGGTCAAGGGGTTTTCAGCTGGAGTGATATAAGGAAAGTTATGATTATTTTTCTTTAGATTGACGAAGATTTTAGATGGTTCGTCTTCATCAGGAACAAATTTAAAATTTTCACCGCTCACAGAATAAAGATGAATTTTATTATTGATTGCATTGTTTAGAGTTAATTTAGCATAGGAAATAGTTTTTTTAGCATTGTGATCGCGACTGTTCTGTTTTTTATCAGTCACGCTTTCGTTGAGTCCTTGCAAAAGTTTTTTACGTGCTTCAACTGCTTTTTGCATAATTGCTTCATCAGGGTTATCATTTTTAACAACCATAATTGTTTTTGTTGGATCGTTTATAGTCTGTCTGATTTCTTTTAACGCATCTTTAAATTGTTCGAATTGACTATAGCCATTCACTGTATTTATATCAATTACTTTTTCTTCAACTTTAGGAAGGATATCAAGGGCTAATTTTTCGGAACTGAGCTTAATATTTTCATAGAGTTTGTTAAAATTGAGTAAATATTTAATCATAGCTTGCTTGTCTGAGCTTATATAGTCAATGAGAATTGTTTTTCTATTTTTAATTTTAGTGAGTGCTTCAGTTGCTAATATACTAATAACATCTTGCTCTCTAATTTCTCCTGAAGATAAATGAAAAGCACCTTGACCATCGGATTTTAAAGTAAAAAAACTATTATTCATACTATTGATGTCTGAGTTTACTTTCTGAATTTCTTCAGAAATAAAATGAAAATAAGTGTTGTTTGTATTGGTAATATAAGTGTATAATTCGTTTTTTACTTCATAAATCTTCTGTGTATTTCCAGGGGAAATTGTACTTATATTCTTGTCTTTGTTAACTATTAGAAACATTTTACTCTGTTCATTGCCAACTGAAATGACTTTATTTTTAATTGGTATTTTTTCTTGAGAGACACATTGATTATTTGTTGCATAGCTATTATTAATAAAAAGTATGTTAAATATTATTAAAATATTTATTAATTTAATTTTCATATATTGTTATCCTTTTATATGATTATTGATTTTATCAACGTCAACCATGATATCGATATTAGATAAATACCAGCCTATGAATTTTTTTGTGTGGTTAAAAAGCAGTACTTCATTTCCTATATTGTAACCATTTTCTTTGGCTATTTTATGAATCTCATTTTTGGAAATTTTATTTGAAATAACTTCAAGTAGAGTTTTTTTTCTAGGATCAAAAAATGAAATAATATATTTATCAAGTTTTTCAACAATAATATGATCAGGGAATAGCTGAATATTTTTAACATTACTTTCTAGCAAATATGTTTCTCTTTTATTTTTTTCTTGAAAGTAAATATCTGAATTTTTTTGGTCATAGTAGTAAATATAATCACCGACTCGTCCGACTAAAAAAAGATCAATTTGTGTGGATTTTTTGCTTAATAAAAGAGGTGAAATAATTGTATTATGCTCAATATCATACCAAGATTTAGAGCTATATGTGGAATCTACTGGATATTTTTCGACTTCTATATAACCATGAGCTTGATTGTTTGCTACACTTTGACTTTGCAGCATAATTATAAAGTCATTTTTGGACAAATTAAGTTTGCTAAAATCATATGAAATGTAATTTTGCTTTTCTGTATCAAGTTGAACTGAGCTTATCGCGCCATTTGCATGCAGCAATAAAATCTCTTTTGCTTTGATCTCTGATGGAAATTGAATACAGTTATTGCCGAACTTTATACTATTATTTTCAATTTTTATGTTGCTTTTAATAGAACCCATATCAATTATCCATTTTTCATTTGCACTATTTGTATGGATCTTGTAATTAACTGCTTCCGCTGTTTTTAGAAAATAATGTCCTTTATTTCCATAGATGTTATATGTGATAAGATTTTTCCAGTTATCTGGTACAACTGGTGTGAATAAAAATCTATTATTTTCTCCAAGTTTTATTGTTATTTCTGTACTTTTATAATCAAAAAATAATTCTCTAATAGAAAACTCGGTAAAAATTCCTGTCATATATTCAAAGAGAAAATTTCCATATTTTTGCATTTTTAAAACACTGGAAAGCTCTGCATCATGCCGCGATAAAATCCCCGGTGTGTAACCAAAGTTATAACTGATATCTGTAGTTGGAACTATTGGTAAGATAATTGGTTTAGATGTACTAATTTTATCTAAGATAACAAAGTCTTCATCTCCGAGTGTAAAATGCAATAAGTTTTTTATCGGAATTAAATGATGATTGTCCAAAATGGCTCTTGGGTTAGGACCAAACGAAGAAATATATGTGTGGCTTAAGCCATCTAGATCTTCGTAACGACTTGTTTGATAAACATAGTGATCGCCAAATTGGAGCTTAATCTGATCTCTTTTGCTGAGATCAACTTCTTTTATCATTGCATTTGTATAATTTGCCGATTGGAATTTATTATTGTTATAAATCCAGTTTTTATAAGCAAGTGGTACGACTGGCATAGCAAAAATATCTTTATGAAAATCACTTTCATTGGAAGCAGCTGTTACTTTATATTTGCTTAATTCTTGTTCATATGAATAAAAGTAATTTGCGAGGTGAATTGAATCTTCCTGACTCACAGCTGCAGCACTCGCAAATGCGTTGAAGCCAATCGCAAGACCGGTCAAAGGAACAGAAAGTGTGTTGAGTGAAGCAGAAGCCGCTGACTCTCCAAGCAAACTCAGAATTTAACTGCTTGCGCCTAAAGTAAATCCTGCAGCATCGAATCCGAGTCTGGTGCCAAGTTGAATTTTTTTCGTCGTATTTTCAGCATTGACAAGCTCAAGTGCATCGAGAATTATGTTTGCACTGTTCAGTCCTAAGTTAATTTTTTCTATTTCCGTGTAAGAATCAACTCCAGTTTGAGTTAAATTAATATAAGTATGAACTTTCAGCATCGTTGTCAGATTCGATTCCTTCAGAGACGAATGAATGTTCATTTCTTTTGTCAGACATAAAATCGAAAATTGTTTTGATTCCTAATCCTGCCCGTAAACCAAATGCAGAATCAATGTTTTTAAGATGCAATTTCCCTGCAAAGTCTCTTTTCACATAGGAAGAAATTCTGTTTACATTTTCATTTAGATATTTATTAAAATTACTAAGTATTTTAAAATCATCATCATTATTATAGGAGATGAATTTTTCTTCTCCTGTTATTCTATTTATAAATCTCATCCCTCCCGTTTTGAATGTATTGGGCAAAGGAATATAATCTTCGTTTAAATTATTTAAATTCATATAATTTTTCATGATGGATTTAAATTGACTTACTTTTTCTTCTGCTTCAAGAGTGATAATATATTTTTCAATGGAAAAATCATCATTTTTCAGCACTCCAAAGACAGGGGTACTTTTGTATTTGATAATGGAAGACTCTTCTAAATTACTTATTTTTTCCATGGTATTTATGTATGTATTAGAGATTCCTTTTATATAGTCATCTATAAAAGAAGCATTTCTATTATGGATTGTGTTTAATTTTAAGCCATACTTGTGCATATAATCTTCGAGTTGGATAAGCAACTGAGTGATGGGCTCGATCTCATTGACATCCCGTTTGTAATTCTGAATAAGAGCTTCATTTAATGAACTGAGCTCCTCATCTGAAAGTTCTGGTTGGAAAAATTCATTTATTGTTTCGATATCGTTTAAATCATCCTGAGTGAAATTTTCATCCAGGGTTGGTGTGCAACTATTTGAAGCTTTTGAAAGTGAAGTTATGGATAAATCATTCATTTGTTTTGACTGATATGATTTCGAGCATCCTGTAGTTATTGCAATGATAGAAAATGCTATCAAATTATGTGTAATTAAATTTTTAGAGGGAAGCAATGTAACTCTCCTGCCTGCAATTTCCTCAATCAATAATTATTAAATAATTGATTTAAAGGTACATTTTTAAATAATTTTCATTTATGAGATATTTTTTTGTATTTTTTCAACAATAAATAAAAAATTTATGTATTTTTTAATATTTATTAATTATAATTAAAAAAAATTATATGTTTATGTTACTGTATTCTAATATTCGGCTAACTAAAGAAACAGAATGAAACGTGATTATAGGTAGGTGCTTTAATAATTTTATTATGTTATCCATTTTATAACGTCTATAAATTTATGATTTCTTTTTATTGCGGTGAATTATGGAAAAATTTTTAATATATACGATTCCTATTTATCTTTTTTCAATCATTTTTGAATTGCTCTATGCACGTAAAAGGTTACCAAATACATATATATTGAGCGACACTGTTGCAAGTTTATCGATGGGAATTGGATTCCTTATCGTATCTGGAATTTGCAATATTTTTGTCTTTAAGATTTTTTACTTTCTCAATCAAAATAGCTTATTCAAAATTCCATATGCTCTTTCTGCTATTTTATATGAGCAAAAAATAAATTGGTGGATATTTTTGCTTCTTATCTTTGCAGATGATTTTTGCTATTATTGGTATCATAGGCTCAGTCACATTTGTCGATTTTTTTGGTGTGCACATGAAACACACCATTCCTCGCAATATTATAATTTTGGAACAGCTCTGCGCCAACCTTGGTTAGGATCACCTATAACTTGGGTGTTTTGGGCTCCATTAGCGATTATTGGTTTTCGGGTTGAAGATATTTTATTACAGGTGTCGTTGAATTTATTTTATCAATTTTGGCTTCACACACGTTTGACAAAATCTCTGGGATATTTTGGGGTTATTTTTAATACCCCAAGCCATCATAGAGTACATCACGGCTCTGATATTCTCTATCTGGATAAAAACTATGCAGGAATTTTTATTATCTGGGATAAAATCTTTAAGACTTTTAAAGCGGAGGAAAACGAACCAAAATATGGGGTTCTACATAATATAAATTCCTTCAATCCTTTTATAATCGGTCTGCATATGGTGAAGGAATTGTATCAAGATATAAAAAATGCAGATAAATATTCAGACAAAATTAAATATCTTATTAAAGCACCTGGATGGAGTCATAGCGGAAATGGCAAAACTTCTCTTGACCTACAAAAGGAATATTATACGAATCAGAAAAAAGAAAAATATAATTACTAGACAAAAGGAAATTCAAGAATAAATTTTGTATTTTTATTATTCGAGTCTAAATAAAACTTGCCTCCATGATTTTCTACAATTTCTTTGGATATGCTCAGACCAAGTCCAGTGCCTTTGCCTAGTTCTTTGGTAGTAAAAAATGGCTGCATAATATTATTTTTTATTTTATCATCTATTCCATTTCCAGAATCAGTAACACTTATTATTATTTTTTTATTTTCTAAGTCATTTTTTACATTAATTTCAACCCATTTTTCAGTAGTATTTTCCAGAGCGTCGTATGAATTATTTAACAAATTTAACAGTACCTGAGCGATTTGGCTTTCTCTACAACTAATTTCACAATTTATATCACCTGTGACAAATATTTCTATGAGTTTATCTTTTAATCTTTCATTCGATATAGCGAGTGCATTTTCAATTATAGTTGATACTTTAAATTTCATAAAAGGATCATCAGCAGAATCTCTTGAGAAATTACTAAGACCTTTTATAATTCTTGCTATTCTACCGCATGTATTTTGAATTTCTTCTAGTTTTTTTTCTAAGTCATTTTGGTCAATTTTATTTCCATTTTTAATTTTTGCTAAGAGCAATGATGCCTTACCACTAATAATGGCCAAAGGATTTTTAATTTCATGAGCTATACTACTGGACATCTCCCCGAGAGAGGACATTTTTGCAGATTGAATCAATTGCTTTTCAGCAGATTTCTTTTCAGTGATTTCATATCGGATTGAGATATATTGATCAATAATATTTAAATCATTTTTGAATGGAATGATATAACTACTAACCCAGTAAATATTGCCATTTTTTTTTCTATTACATATTTCGCCTTGCCATATTTTTCCAGATTTAATAGTTTTCCAGAGCTCTGAAAAAAACTCTTTTGGATGATAACCTGAATTTACTATTTTATGACTTTTTCCGATTAGCTCTTCTTTTGAATACAAAGACGTATCTGAAAATTTATCGTTCACGAATGTGATAATACCGTTTGCATCTGTGGCGCTAATTATAGCAGAACTATTAAGTGCATATCTCAATTTATCGGCTTCTATTTTAGATGTTTTTTCTTTTGTTATATCAAAATTTATTCCATAAAATTTAACAGGATCACCTTTCGAATTTAAAATTAAGTGGGCCTTTGTCTGAATGTATTTTATTTTTTTTGATGGCAAAATGACTCTAAACTCATAATCAATATTTTCTTTACTTTCAATTGAGTTCTTTACATGTCCAAGCGATTTTTTTAAATCATCTGGGTGGAGAATTTTTCCCCAGGCATCTGCTGCTCCTGAAAAATCTTTTTCAGATATTTCATATAATTGATACATACTTTTATCCCAGATAAGCACATCATCTATAAAATCCCATTCCCATACTCCCATTTTAGCAGTGCTTAAGCTCAAATTTAGTCGATTTTCAATTGTTTGTAATTCAAGATTTTTTTTATTTTGCTCAAATAATACAATAATTTGTTTTGCAAGTTTTTTTAGAATTAAAATTTGCTGCTTTTCAAGACTGCGAGTTTTTGTGTCAATTATGCACAAGGTTCCAATATTAAAACCCTTACTCGTTGTAAGGGGGACTCCTGCATAAAATGTAATATTGGGATCGCTTTTGACAAGTGGATTATTCTTAAACCTTTCATCTATTAATGCATTCTCCACAATAAATATTTCTTTTTGCTGAATTGTATGTGCACAAAAGGAAATTTCTCTTGGTGTTTCTGTAACGTGAATCCCAATCTTTGATTTAAACCATTGCCGATCTTTATCAATAAGACTGACTAAAACGATAGGCACTTGGGTGATATAAAAAGCAATTTCTGTTATAGCATCAATTTGCTCATCTACTTCTGAGTCGAGTATCTGAAGTGAATATAGTTCCTCAAGGCGAGCATCTTCATTATTAAGTAACAAATTATTTTGCATGAAATAATTTTCGCTTTCTGAAAATTACAGATTATTCTCAAAGCGTGTTAATAGATTTTCAGCATAAGTGCGGACAGATTTTGACAGATCATTCGTCATTGCATATTTCACTTCCTCTTTTTCCCCTGCTTGGGCAAGATTTTTAAGCGCTTGCATCCTAATTTTTTCCGATACATCAGAACGGAGAATTTTCTTTTGCGTTTCTATAATTTCCTGACCTTGATTTCTATAGGCAATGGCTTCAAGAGCTGACAATTTAACCGCTTCTGATTTGTCATAAAGCAGAATATTATTTAACGCTTGATCGGGTTCACTGCGATTTATAAAGCGCAAAGCAAATGCTGCTGATTTACGTACATCTTCATTTTGTGCAGAAAGATTGGCTTTGATATTGTCTAAAGCCCTTTCATCGGCTGCGTTGCCAAGTGCAAGGAGAGCAACGCTTTTTGCATGCGGATCTTGCGCTGAGTTTACTTCGTTTGTGAGATCATTGAAGACATTATTTTTACGATTATTATCTTTACCATTTAAATTTCTAGCAATGTTACCTAAAGCTAGAACAGCCGTATTGCGAATGTCTCGATCATTTATGGATAAAAAGGAGCGAGCAAATGTTTCTGTCTCAATTGCAGGACTTTCACTCGTTGCCAAATTCGCAAGGAGAACCATTTTAGCCTTTTTATCTGTGAGCAAGTAATAAGTTTGAATCATTGCTTGTTGGCTTTCTATGTTATTTGCATTTACTAAAGCTGAAATAACAAGAGAAAATTCATCGCTCATTTGATTTAATTTTGCCAGATATGGAATAGCATCGCTGGTTGATTTAGGTTCCAAACTAAATAAAGATTTGAGTTGTAAAAAATATTCTGTATAGTTTTCCTTTTTTTCTAAATCAGCTTGGCGTAAAAAATCTGTAAATTGTGTATATTTAAAATTTTGTAAAAGAATCTTTTCTTTTAATCTCTCTTCAACATCTTTTGCTAAAAGGTCAGTTTTATAGAATTCAGATCCTTTCAAAGAATTTACCTTATTTTGAATACTTGCTAAATCTGTATTTTTTGTTTCTTGCAGTTTTTTATAAAATGTGGTTTCTTCAAAGCCAATTTGTTTATTATTTAAAAATAAATTTAAATATCTTTTCATGCGAATAGAAAAAGGAATATTATTCGCAGCTAGGCTATAAAATGTTTGAGAATCATTACTATAATATTTTTTAATATTTTTGGCATCATCATATAAAAAGGACTGATTTTGGCCATCTCCATCAACAAAATTGCGCGTCACTCTTGCATTTAAAATTGTATAAACGTATTGGCTTATACCCGCGAAATTTTGAATGCTGTTTTCCCATTCATTTTTGTTGTTTTCTTTATTTGTAAAATTGACAAAGCTGTTTGCTATGTATTCTCTATAAATATTACTAATAGTTGGATCAATATATTTACTAAAATAAATCTCATTGATAACTCCATTTTTAGATATATCAACAAGAACTAAATTGGTATTAATATGACTGTCTTTCAGATGCTGAGTAATTTCTTGATTTCTTACAAAGGTATGTGCATTTTTAAAATCATATTGAATAAAAATACTCTCATCTTTATCTTCAAGACATGTTTCCTTAACTTTTCCTTTAAATTCAACTTTAAATGCTTGTTTGGTGGATTGAAATAAAGTTAAGTCACTCGATCCAGTTGAGATATAGGAGACATCATAATACTTTCTATCTCCCAGTCTACAGCTCAATTTATAGTGTCTTTGAAAGAATTTTCCATTTAAATAATAAGCTATGCCGATTATAAAAAGTGTAAGAAAGAATGAGAATATTATTTTTGATTTTAAAATCTTCATATATTTTGCCCAGACCATTTCTCAAGTTCAGTTAAATAATCTCCGACGATCTTCTCTATGCTTTTTTCTGACTCCGAATAAAATACCTCATTTTTAAAAATTTTTAAATTGTTTTCGCTTTTTAAGTCGTTGACGATGGCATTGAAGGTTTCATTGAGCTTTTCCTGAGTTTTATTTTCAAGGTCGGTTATTTTATTTTCTCTTTGCAAATTGCGATCAATTTCGAGCTGTTCTGCTACATCACTAACGCTTAAATCACCTTTTGCGCGAAAACCTGTGGGGGAAAGAGTTGCGGAATAATCAAAGATATTTCCTTTTAGCACATAGCCAGGGGAGCTCCATAGAGTCGTGGACCACTCCTTGCGTTCAAAAAATGCTTTCCAAAATTTCCAAGTGGGAACATAGGCGTAAACAAATAGACTGATATCACCTTGAAGTGTATTTAACTCTGTCGTACCAACAAGTTCTAGTTTTAATTCTGGCACATCATTAAACTCAACAAGCGCACCTGCAGTGACACGAGTGTCGAGAGCAACTAAAATAAGCCTTCCTCTTGCACCAGCTCCAGCAATAAAAGCATCCACTGCCGCAGAAGCGTAGGCATCTATGCCAGCATAATGTTGTAAATATGTCTGAATCTGTAACGGAACAAGTTCCACTCCCCAGCGCATAAAATTATTGCCACGTAATCCTACAGCCACACGAACAGGAATAGGCCCGATCACAAAACGGACGGAATGCTCTAAGCTCACTGGAGTGTTAAATAGCATTTTTTCATCTTTATAATTGTCATTTTTTAATTCTTCTTTAAAGACATAAAGTGTTTTGCCAAAGACACTCGCATTTATATCCAATGAACCTTTTTGAGTAGCGGGAGATTTTGCTTTGGCATAGGCATTGGCAATTTGTCCTTCCCAAACGCCAAGAACGGCGCCATCTAAACCAGCATCTGCCAAGGCATCGACTTCAACCTTACTTGCAGCGATTTTATAGCCAGCATGTCCACCAATAAAAAATTTTGATTTTTGTCCTTTTTCAAAAGACCAATTTTTTTCTTTATTGAAACTCTTTAATTCAACTTTTTTAAACACGGGGCGTGGTACATCAAAAGCTTTTACAGTGGTAATAAAATCGTCGAATTTGGCATCATTCCCATATTTTGCTAAATCCTCCAAACTCGGAATTGCGACTTTGTAGGCATCGAGTGCGGCTTCAATATTTTTCATCCATTCATCGTAGGACAATATTTTATTGGCAGGATCTTTTCTTAATTCTTTTTCGATTATATCTTTTTGTTTATCTAAAAGTTTTGCACATATGTCGAGAGTGCTTAAATTATAACTTCCTTCTGTGTCTCTTAAGGAATAGCCCCATTGAGAAAGTGAATATTCCATGGAATTGACATTGTTAAAAAAATCTATGGCCTTTATTTCATATTTTTTTCCATCGCGATCTTCTATGGTAATTTTATCTTCGGGTAAAAGTGGTTTGCCTGTATCGGGATCCTTCATGGGAAAAGGAACAAAAGGAATGGCTGGTTTTTTATTTTCGATAAAATCTTTGGGACATTCATTTGCCTGAGCTGGTGTATAGAGGTGGCATATAAATAAAAAAGATAGTAGAAAATAATATTTTAATAATTTCAATTTTCTCATTTTCTATACTCCTGATAAAGGCTGTCCCATTGATCTTCAATAAATTCAAGTTTATTTTCTGGTAATATTTTTAGATTTTCATCATCGATATTCTTTAATACAGCCAATTTATTACAGGCAACAATATGTGCTTGACCATGACAATTTACATTAATACTTGAATTTACCAGTTTGGAAAAATTTAAGACATACTCATGTTTTGCTGCGTTGAGTGTGATGAAAAATTGGAAGTGCTCTTCCGAGGCCTTGCAGAGTGTATCAACTCTCAGTATGGCAGATTTTAAATATGTTTTACTCAGAGGATGCGCATGCAATTCATTTTTCTTTTCTGTACAATCTTTTTGCACCTGAGTTAAAAGTTTTTTTGCTTTAAAATATTGGAGGTTTAATACGTATTCATTCATTTTATTTTCAGCTTGAATTAGATTAGCGAGTGTT
The DNA here is from genome assembly GCF_004295685.1 of Fluviispira sanaruensis. Classification (NCBI taxonomy): domain Bacteria; kingdom Pseudomonadati; phylum Bdellovibrionota; class Oligoflexia; order Silvanigrellales; family Silvanigrellaceae; genus Fluviispira; species Fluviispira sanaruensis. The sequence goes on along the minus strand of NZ_AP019368.1, from coordinate 2,613,650 downwards.
GCATCGGCAATTTTTGAAGCGGCTAAAATATTTTGAAATTCTTGCAGAGTTTTTTCCAAAGGAATACGTACATTATTTAGCAATTCTATTTTCAGTTTATTCACAGATGCTTTACGTGATAAATCGAATATTTTTTCAAGTTTTTCCAAGCGGACGAGAGGAGATGCAGCATAATTTTGCAAAACCTGAGTGAGGCGATTTTTCATAGCTAAAAATACGTGTACTTTCTTCAAAACAGCCGCATGAGTAATGACCATTTAATTCGTTATCATAATTGCACAGCGGATATGCATTAATTTGGATCAAAGTATTATATTCTATTTGGTTAATACAACCAGCACTTAGCGCGTGATCTCTTTGTTTATTGCATTGATCAGTAGGCATTGCAACTTTATGACATCTTCCAGCTTGATTATCTATAATAGGGTTTTCTCTTATTCGATCTCTATCTGGTGGAGCTGCAGCAAATATTTGCCTCGTAAATGTAAAAGAGATAAAAAATATAAGAGATTTAAAGAATGTTCTAAAAAAACTTTTACTTGACATAAATAGATCTCCTTTGTACGGGTTAAAATTAAGTAAATAACCTTTACTTAATATCAAAATTTTCAAAATCGTAATTCTCAAAATTAAGATCAATATTTATTTTGTTATTATAGCAAGGGCACCAAGTTACTAATTGATTACGTCTATTGCAAACGGGAAATGCACGATAATTTACAAGTGAATTGAATTCATTTTGATTGATACAGTTTGTTTCAAGTGCGAATTTTCTTTCCTCTTGGCAAAATGCTTCATTAAAATTATTAGAAACTAAACATTGACCATTACCAATCGGTCTATCAATTCTATTTCCAGGAGGGGCTGCAAAAGACTGAGTTGAAAAAAATATTGAGATTAGCAATAATAGTTCTTTATAAAATTTTTGAAAAAATATTTTTATTTTCATTATAATCTCCTTAAAATATCTAATTTTACTTCTTGGGATGTTTAATTTGTATAAAAGAATTAACAAGTTGTGGATGGTTTGTCTAAAAAAATGACATTCTTGTAACTTTAGTGTGAAGTTTTCTTTGTTTAATAAGAGAAATAATTTTATAAATATTTTTAGTACGATAAATGGTTAGGGTTTAATATAAAAAGAAATGTCAAAACTTTGACAGAATATTCTTGTATCAAATCAAATTTTAAAAAATATTTTATTGTTTTATTCAATAATATTTAAAACATAATTTTTTAATATTAAAATTTTTCTTTAGTAATGCTATCCTAGTCTACAATTCAACTTTACCATTTTACATTAAGGCAAAGAGGTGGGGGGGGGAATCGAAAAGTTAACTTTACCTTTTAGACCCCTGGAAATTCATGAAAAGTAAAAAAAGTTAGAGGAAAATTTTAGTTAAAATAAATAGTTAATTGATCAAATTATATATGAAATAATTATGTTTATAAATGTAAATATATGTCCATTTAAAGACATAATTATTCTTACTGAGATATGTGTTAAGAGAATTTATTTGCTTATTTTAAAAATATGAAAACACAATTTTTTATAAATTATAATTGAAAAGAGTTAATGAATTTGTCTTTACAAAAAGGCTTCAATCCTATTTCCTGGAGGATCTGCATATGTTTGAATTGTAAAAAAAATTGAGAGTGTTAATAATATGCTTTTAGAAAGGTTTTGAATAAATAGCTTTATCTTCATAAAAAACTCCTTAAGCTTTATAATTTTACTGCTGGAGAAGTTAAATTTTTCAAAACAATCCTCAATCAATTATAAGTTTGTCTAAAAAAATAACATTCCTGTAACTTTATTTTGGAGTTACTAGCATTTTAAAAAAAATTATCTAGATTTTTGCTAAGAATTTTTTAACGAAATATTTCTCTGCTCATTCGTATTTGAGGCAATCTACAAAAAATATTTTTATTTTTTAAAAAGTAAATTAAAATAATTATATATTTTTACAAAAAATAACATTTTATAAATGTATAATTCCTTTCAAAAAAAATAATGCAACCCAGATTTCAGTGTCTTCATTAAATTTTGAGTTTGGCTTTAAGAGCATGTAAAATAATCTCAAAAATTTTGAAATCTGAATTTATCAATTTTCATTCGCATTTATTTGACTTAGATGACGAATCAGTTTTTGTACTAGTTGTAAATTCATGCTAATATTTCTATCATGAAATATTTTTCGCTTGCTCTTTCTTTTTTATCAAATTTTTTAGTGATTATTAAGAGGTATATGCTTTCATGTCTTGTTTTTTTGTTTAAAAATCATGAAATTTATCATCTAGAAGGGCTTATATAGAATTATGAATTTTCAAAAAAATTCTTGTGTCATTTTCTTCCTGAGTTTATTTCTCTGTTTAAAAGGATATTGTACTGAAATTACTTTATTTGCAGACCCAAGTTTTATTGGAGAGGTGGAAGAATCAGCTAATGGCAAACTTGCCGGATTGGGAGGAGAAATAATTGCAAAAGCATTTAAAGCAAAAAATATTAAGATCAATCTTGAATGGCGACCTTGGGCAAGAGCATATAAAGAAGCTTTAGACAATAAGGATAAGAAGTCTTTTATTATTCCATTGACACGGATTCCTGAAAGAGAAGAAAAGTTTATTTGGGCTTCGAAAATATATTCAGCGCATGCTGTTTTTATAACAATGAAAAAAGGTAAAAGAATTGATTCTTTTTTGGAAGCAAAAAATGCAACGATAGGAGTCCTTACATCCTCATCATATAGAGCGATGTTAGTAAGACCTGAAAATGGGCTTGATGTTGATAAAATCAGTGAAAATCCAATAGATATTCGAAATTTTAAAAAGCTTATTGGCAAAAGAATTGATACATGGTTCACTATTGATATAGTGGCATCTTATGCAATAGATATACTTGCAAAAGATGAAAACTTAACTCAAAAAGACTTTGTTATTGGCAATCCGGTTGCTATACAAGAAAAATATATTGGGACCACATCAGAAACTCCACCAGAATTAATTAGCAAAGTGCAGGATGCAGTAGAATCTTTTAAGCAAACACAGGAGTACAAAAAACTGATTGGCCTTATTAAAAAAACAGGCAAGGACAGTTTTAAAAAGTAGGACAATATGAACCCCGTATTTTATTACAAATATTCTGCAATATCATCGAATGTTTTAATTTCTTTTTCATAATCACTGAAATATTTATCTATACTTGCAAAGTTATTTTTTAAAAGATCTTCTTCAGCTATTAAGGTTTTATTATTGTGACCATTGAAATCATTTTCAATAGATTTAATTGTCTCTCGTGCCCTTTTTTGTGTGATATCTGCAAGAGAAAGAACAGCTTCTCTACGTTTTACACTTTTTTTAATCTGCATATAGTCATTAACATCTTCTATGCTAAGTTGCCCTTTTGCGCTAAAACCAGTGGGTGAAAGAGTTGCAGAATAATCAAAAATATTTCCTGAGTAGTTATAACCAGGGAATTCTCCCAATCGCTTTGACCATTCTTTTTTTTCTAATAATCCATTCCAGAATTTTAATGTAGGAAGATATGCGTAAGCGACTATCTTTAAATCTCCATAAAGAGAATGGACATCTGTTTTGCCCACGAGATCGAGTTTGAAATAGAGTGTATCATTGAATTCGACATGAGCATTACCGGCAATCCGCGTATTAACAGATAAGAGTAACAATCTTCCATGCACTCCCACGCCCGCAATTAAAATATCCACTGCTGCGACGGCGTATGCATCGAGTTCTGCATTATGCTGTAGAAAACTTTGCAATTGCAGAGGTCTTGCATCGAGCCCCCATTTCAATGTATTCGTTCCGCGCACACCAAGTGACAATCGTATTGGAATAGGGCCGAGAGTAAAATGAGTGCCTTTTTCAAAGCTCAAAGGCGTATTCAAAAACTCTCTATCGATTGAGTGGACGCTTTTATCTAAATCACGATCAAATGCATATAAGCTCGCGCCAAAAATATTAACTGAGAAACTGATACTTCCCATACCTGTTCCGGGTGAGCTTGCGCTCGTTTTTGCGCTCAAAACACTTCCATGCCATATTTTAAGCAAGGCTGCATCAATGGTCATATGGGCATAGCTTGAGGCCTCGAGATGACTTACTTTTACTCCGTAGCCTGCTCCTCCACCGATTAAAAATTTAGATTTTTCTCCCTTTTCGAAAGCCCAATTTTTACTTTTTTTAAAAACCGTCATGGGAACTTTTTTTAAGAGAGGGCGAGGGACATCGAAAGCTTGTACTTTTGCAGTGTATTCATCATATTTATTAAGATCTCTGTAGTAAATAAGATCAGTAAAGCGGGGGTATTTTTTTTTCTGATCAGCTTTTTTCTGATCAACTTTTTTTTTCCAGTCAGTGTATTTTAGCATTTCATTTACGGGTTCTTGAATTAGATTTTTTTTAATGACTTCTCTTTGATTTTCCAAAAGTTTTAAACAAGAATCGAGCGAGCTGAGATTATAGCTCCCAGTCGAATCTCGAAGGGAGTATCCCCATTGATTTAAGCCATATTCAATTGAGTTTAAATTTTCAAAAAACTCTTTTGCTGTAACTTGATAGCTTTTAGCATTGCGATCAACTGCGGTTATAATATCATCAGGTGATAGTTCTTTATCTGTTTCGCTGTCTGTCATTCTAAAAGGAACAAACGGAATTGCAGGTCTTTTATAATCGATATACCCATCGTGGCATTGGGATGTTATATTTGCAAACACAGAATAATGATAAGCAATTTGGATGTAAATTAAAAAAATGCTTTTTTTCATAGTTTATACTCCTCTAAAATTGTATCTAACTTTGATTCAATAAAGGATAATTTTTGCTCTGAAAAATTTTTTAACTCATCTATTTTTATAGACTTTATCACTGAAAATTCGTTGCATGGAATAATATTAACATTATTGCTGCAATCTATTTTTGTGTTGTTTTTTGTATATTCAATAAAGTTTATAATGTAATCATGTTTGTTTTTAAACTTCTTTTTAAAGTGCATAAAAGCATTATAAGTATTGCTACAACTCTCCCTCATCTTGTCAAATTTATAGCTTAAATATTTAGTGTTGATTATGTTATTTAATATTTCTCTATGTGTTTTGGCACAATCTAAAAGTATATGATCATACAGTTTTAATGCTTTAAAATATTTGTATTTTTCAATATATTCTTGAATTTTTTTCTCTGTCATGTTAATTTTTGCAACAGAAGGGTTTAAATCTCTGGAAGCGTTAATGAGCGAATAAAAATCATTTAAAATTATGATAGGATCTTCTGGCTTTAATTTATATATTTCTATTGTGATTTTTGAAAATACACTTTTGTGTGATTTTATATTCAATTCTTCGAGCTTTTTTAGATAATACTTAGTGTCCAAAATATATTTTTCTAAAACTGTATAAATTCTTTTTGTAGATTTTTCTATTTCACCTAAATAATAGTTATATTCCGAGAGAATAACTTTGCTATAGGGTACAGAATTTTTCATGATTTCTAGGGATTTATTTGCGTTTTCTATAACATAGTTGCAATTGATTTTTATTTTTTCTGCTTGCAGACTTTGTATTGAAAAAAAATCTTGTAGCGTTGTAGAGAAAGGATATATTTCTTTTGAATGATTCAGTTGAATATTTTTAACAAAATCTTCCCAACTTTTTATCCATCTTTTTAAGTCAGCTTGGCAAGTAGTGAATTTTTTAGAAATTCCATTCATCCCGTATAAATTGTGGTCCCGTACAACTATAAATCTCCCATAGCTGTCTGAAAGATTATTTGTTTCTGAAAAAATTTCGAGTGCGATCTTTTCTTTTTCATCAGTCGTTATTTTAGTTTCATCGGCATATGAAGATTTTTTTCGAAAAATTGCATTTGTGCTAATTAAAATAAAAAATAATAAAATTAATTTTTTCAATTATAATCTCCTCTAATTTGTTTTAAATTTTTTATTAATACTTATCTATGGCTAATTAAAATATTGTGAGTTACAAAAATATATTTATTTTATCTCAAATTTTATTGCAACTATTTTTTTAGGTATTACAAAAATAAAATGTTTTTTGAGGAATGGGTGGCAAGATATGTGAAAAAAAGTGCCTCTTTGTTTAAGAAGCTCTTTTGAAATTGTTTTTAATTAGAATTTTAGTAATTTACTTTGTAGTTGTGCATTTTTTATGAGTGAAAGTCTTTCTTCAATTAATGATCTTTCATGTTCAACGTGTTCGCGGATACATTCTTTTTTCGTTAGGGCTAATGTCTCTTCATAAAGTTTTTTTGCTCTCTCGATTTCTTTTTTAGCTTCATAAAGGGACGCTAAGTGATATTGAGTAATAATAATTCCTTCTTCGTCTTCCATCTTTGTTCTAATCGATAAAGCACGATTAAATTTTTCTTCTGCTACTTCAAAATCACTTTTGTCCATTTTATGGATACCAAGTTCATGTTCAAATGCTGCTTCCCAATCTTCAAAATTATTATCTTTTGCGATTTGCAGACCTCTTGTTATAAATACAACATATTCTTTTTCATTTTTAGCCTGTTCTGCAGAAAGGGCAGCGTTATAATACGCTTCTAGAGTTTCAGATGTATCTTCTTCTTTTTCAAGGGATTTTATAACTTCTTTCCATAGTGGAATTGATTTGCTATGTTCACCGATAATTCCATACGCAAGTGCTAAATGGTGTTTCGTGGAAAAAATGTTTTCAGAATTAGTATTATTTTTATCTGAGCTAAGTCTTAGAAAAATAATTTCAAGGAGCGGAACTGCTTTCCCATATATTTCTTCTGTAAGAAAACTATTTACCAGTTCAATTAAATCATCGGTAGATTTTTTTGAGAACTCGACTATTTCTTCGTCCGTGTACGTATATCTGTTGTAACGTTCTTTAGGTTCGTGAGAATGTCCTTCGTGATCATGGTGGTGACTGCATTTTCCATGTTCATGGTGGTGATTACATTTTCCATGTTCATGGCTGTGATCATTTTCGCATTCATGTTCTGTATGATGTTCATGACTACAATGATCATGATTGTGCTGCTGATGAGCTTGTTCACCTGTATCTACTTTTTGATTTGTCATTTAAAAAATCCTCTACGGTTAACTCAAGAAAAGGCAATATTAACCCTCGAAATCAGCTTACTGCAACTTGTATGGGCTTGCCAGAACTCTTTTTAACTTGATATGAGGATTTTTATAATGGGTTTTACAATATAAATTTAGTAATAACATGTGCTTATATTTTTTTTTAAGTTCTTTCTCATTTTCAAGGGTTTGACTGCCGAAATTTAACTTTGTAAAACGATTTCACATGCTTTGCGTCGAAAAACTGCTTTATTAAGGAATAACTGATGCTTAGAAAGTATTATGATAAGCTCATTCAACATGTGAAAGAGAATAAGTACTTTATAAGTTATTTTTCTACGCGAAAAAGGAAAGTAATCATTTTTTTCTTAGCTCTATTCACTTTTTTATTTATTTATAAGATCTATAAAATAGATAAATCTTTACCGAGCATTGAAAAATTAGCAAATTATGAACCCGCTCTACCGACAGTCCTTTATAGCCAAGATGGCCTTAAAATTGCAGAACTTTTTGAGGAAAGACGCTACCCAGTTCTGTTAAGTGAAATGTCTCCTTTTCTTAAAAATGCCTTTATAGCTGCAGAAGATGCAGAGTTTTATAGTCATAAGGGTCTGGATATTAAGGGTTTTTTGCGTGCATTTTATCATTTTATTACCTTTTCTAATCAAAGGCAGGGTGGCAGCACAATCACTCAACAGCTGGCAAAAAATGTTTTATTAACAAAAGAAAGAACAATAACGCGTAAAATAAAAGATATATTAATGGCACGCAGAATTGAACAAGCTTTTACTAAAGATAAAATTCTGGAATTGTATTTAAATACTATTTATTTAGGCAATGGCGCTTATGGCGTAGAAGCTGCTGCTGAAAATTATTTTAAAAAATCGAATCTTAAACTTTCTCTTGCAGAAGCAGCATTGATAGCTGGTCTCACACCAGCTCCTTCAACTTATGATCCAACAGACAATATCGATGTGGCAAAAATTCGCCAAGCTTATGTTTTAGATCGTATGTTAAAAAAAGACATGATCACTCATAGAGAATATGAAAAAGCTCTTAATGATAAAATCGTTGTTTACAAAGCTGAATCACTTAACAATAAAATTGCCCCCTATTTCGTTGCTGAAGTAAAAAAGCAACTGACAAATCAGCTTGATATCGAAAATATAGAAACAAGTGGTTTATCTATTTACACAACTTTAAATTCGAAAATTCAAATTGCGGCACAAACGGCAATACAGAATTTTTCTAAACAATATGAAGGCCGAAAAGGGTTTAAAGGTCCTATTAAGCGTCATGGAGAAGATTTTAACGATGCTATTACAAAACTTATCAACTCTCCTGTTAAAGAAAAAAACACAGAAACAGACACTGATGTTGCCATAGTAACAAGCATTGATGATGAATTGCGTGCTGTAGGCATCGTCACCCAAAAAGGCATTGGTTTACTTTTGGCTGAAGATATCTCATGGGCATTGCATGCAGGGCGTAGCAAAGAAACAGATTTAGAAAGTTTAAATTATATTTTAAAAGTGGGTGACGAAATTCACGTACAAAAAGTGAATAGAGATATCCCAAAGCGAGTGAACGAGGGAAGGAAGTTTATAAATAAACTGCAGACTTATTTAAAAAAATTTAATCTTACAGTGAGTAATAGAATTTCGCGCTACACGTTGACAGACTCTGCTGGGATCGAAGCCGCGTGTTTGGTCATGGATGCGCGAACCGGCGATGTTCTTGCCATGGTAGGAGGTGAGAATTTTAATCAAACTCAGTTTAATCGAGCCACTCAAGCAGAGCGTCAGGTCGGAAGCAGCGTTAAGCCACTTTATTATTCTTACGCAATTGACAATGGTTTTAGTCCAGCTTCCTTAATAGACAGTCCACTCATTGATTTCGATGGGTGGCAGCCCGAAAACTATGATGGAGAAGAAACGGGACGAGTTACTTTAAGAAATTCAATGGCATTCAGTTTAAATATTCCAAGTATTTTTTTATTTCACTCCATCGGGGCGACAAAAATATCAAAACAATTAAATCGTTTTGGTTTTAATTGGCCTGCCTCAGATTTAAGTCTCGCACTTGGTTCAGGCTCGTCATCTTTAATTAAAATGGTTCAAGCTTACTCTATTTTTGCCAATCAAGGAAAACTCACTCAAGCTTTTTATATTCAAGAAGTTGTTGATAGAAAAGGCAAAGTTATTTATTCTTCAAAAGATAAAAAAATCTATGCAAGTCCTATCAATCCACAATTGGTAGAAGATGCTCCTTATTTACCGGGCAAAGTAACGAATAGACAAGAAGAGCCTTCATCATTGCAAATGATTTCTCCCCAAGCGGCCTTTGTTACCTTAGATCTTTTAAAAGCAGTTGTGCGCATAGGGACTGGGATACCTGTTCAAGGGATTTCCCATCTCGTAGGCGGTAAAACAGGAACGACAAATGGTAACACCGATGCCTGGTTTATGGGTGTTTCTGCCCAACTCGTTGCAGGCGTTTGGGTTGGTTATGATGACAATTCGAAAACATTAGGAGGCGGCGGTACAGGTTCTGGCATGGCAGCGCCTATTTGGAAGAGTTTAATGCTTACTGCTGTGAAGGTTTATCCACAAAATGAAAATCCGAAACCACCTGGGATTCATGAAATAAGAGTGGATAAAGAAACTGGAGAATATTCGAATACGCCTAATTCTATAAATATTTATGTAATTGATGGCACAGAACCAGGAGGAATTTATTCAAAAAATGCTTTTGAAGATTCACAAAGTGAGATCTTGAATAATTCTCATCTTGAAACAAAGCCAGACAAAGACGGTGAATTGCCAGATGGTGTTCCAAATCCAAGAACATCTGGTAGTCTTAAACATAAATCAATTAATTATTAAAATTAAATAATCAATGATAAACTTGAGCTTTTTATAATTCTATTTTATTTATATTAAGAATTTAAAAATTCTTAAGATATGTTTTAAGGAGGAAACATGTTCGGTGAAGCTCTTCGAGATAGCAAGGCAGCAGCTTTTGGTTATATACCGCTTGCGATGGCATTTGGTGTTCTCTTTCAAAGTTTAGATCTGCATTGGATTTATGCTATTCTCATGAGTTTTTTAGTTTATGCGGGTTCTGCTCAGTTTATTGCTATTCCACTTCTCGCGAATCAGGGCTCTTTGTTAAGTCTGTCAATTGCGACATTTCTTGTAAATATGCGGCATATTTTTTATGGCTTAGCTTTTCTAGAAAAATTACAATTCAATAAATATTTAAAAGGGTATCTTATTTTTGGTTTGACCGATGAATCATATGCAATTATTTGTGCAAAAAAATATCATGATAAATGGTATGAATTTTATATTATTATTTTTTGTCATATTTATTGGGTATTAGGTACATTTTTAGGGATTTTTCTACATAATTATCTTAACGGGGTTAATTTTAATTTTTTATTTTTTTCTTTAGTCACACTCTTTGCTATTCTTACGGTTGATGCATATAAATTTACACGCGATCATTTTTCATTAATTGTTGGTGTTTTATCTTATCTATTTTTTAGATACTTAGAAATTAAAGAGCATCTCTTTTTTAGTATGCTTGTCAGTTTTTTTATATTACTCGTTAAAAATTACAAAGAAAATATAATGGAGAAAAAGAATGTCTTGGAACAATAATAATACTTATATCATTTTTGCCATTATTGTAATGGCATTAGTGACATATTCAACAAGAATTATTCCATTTATATTTTTTAAAAAATTAAACACGCCGACACTTATTCAAACTGGAAAGCAACTCCCCGTTTGCTTAATGGCTATTTTGACTTTGTATTCTATTGATTCATTAAAGGAGTTTGATACTCAATATTTAATGAACGGATGGATTGCATGTGTAGCGTGTATTTTAGTTTATTTAGTTATGAGATCAGTTTTAACAAGTATGATTATTGGTACGGTTATATATTTTATTTTGCTAAATTATATGCATCTTTCTAATTAGAATAATAATTTTGTATTAAAGATAAGAGTTCAGGATGTATTTGTTTATTTGCTGCAATTATTCCTTTATCACGTAGAGGGCAAAATTCCTTGCCAGCAAAATTTGAGACAACACCTCCTGCTTCTGTTACAATCAATGCTCCTGCTGCCATATCCCAGGGAGCAAGTGGTATTTCATAAAATCCTTGAAAAATACCCTTCGCAGTCAATGCTAAGTCGAGTGCTGCCGCACCATTTATGCGTAATCCGAGGGATTTGTTTTGGATAGCCCCAATTGTATTTACGACCTGAATAAGATCTTTATCTTTATTTGAACTAAATCCTGTCGCAATGCTCGCCAATTTAAAATTTTGTAAATCATTTAAAAATAATTTTTGTTTGTTAAGAAAAGTACCCTTGTTTTTCTCTGCGATAAATAAGCTCTGGGTGGTTGGCTGATAAATTCCTGCCAATTTTGCTTGAAATACTCCTTCAACTATATGGCCAAACGCAATAGAAATACAATAATACGGGTTGCCTTTAGAAAAATTTGTTGTTCCATCGAGAGGATCAATTATCCAAATTGCTTGCTCTTTTTCACTGTTTTCTTGAGTGAATTTTTCAAGACCACTTTCTTCCGCTAGAATGGTATGGGTTTTAAATTTTTCATGAATTTTCTTCTTTATAAAATTCTCCGAAGCAATATCTGCGTCAGTCACTATCCCTTGATTGTCCGATTTTTCTTGGATTGAAAAATTTTTTTGAAAGAATTTTAAAGTGATTGAACCAGCTTCTTGAATAAGAGACTCTAGGAATTGCTGAGTGGGCATATGTTCCGACATAAAAAACTGACCTCCGAATTCTTTGTGGTTTCTCTCTTTCCCCATTCATGATAGCTTGAACGAATGGGTTCCCTGTGTGGGGTTCTGATGAATCGATGTACATTATACGATTCCATCTAAACAACAAATTTAATCTGGTTATAAAGGCTTCAAAATGCATTGGTCTGTCTTCACCCTTATCGGTGCTCTTATTGGGTTAATCGGCGGGGTGGTTCTCGCTAAATTATTTGCTATTCGCTCACTGACAAGCCTTGGTGAAATACCTGTAAAAGAGAATATGGACGCAATCTTAAAAAGTGCTGAAGCGCAACGCAATATGATCCTCGAAGAAGCACTTTTAGCAACCCGCGAGCAATACCAAGTTGAGGCCAGTCGCCTTGAAAGTGAACATGAGCTTGTGATTGGTATGCAAGAAAACTTTGAACAAGAATTGAACGAAAAGCAATCTGAAGTCGATAAATTGGCTAACGAGATTGAAAAAAAAGAAGAACTCAACAATCAAAAAAAACTACAGATTGATAAAGTCAAAGAAGATCTCGATGTAAAAGCTCATTTGAACGTTGATTTACAAAAAAATCTTTTAATTCAACTCGAGCATAAGATTGGCAGAAATAAATCCGAACTGTTTCATGATATGCGCCTTGATCTCATAAATAGTGAAAAACTCGGGATTACACGTTGGTTAATGGACAACAATGAAACTCTAAAAGTGGACGCACAAAAGTTTGCCCGTAACTCCTTGAATTCTGTTTATTTGCGCTACCAACCCAATTTTATTTGGCCAAAATCATCCTTTATTGTCCAAGTTAGCTCTAAAGATCTCTTGCAAAAATATTTTCATGAAGAGTCGCCCATTATTTCTTCTCTCATTACAAATACCGACTCTACTATCAGTGTTTTAACGATCAACGACGAGCTTCCTTCTATGCTCAAAATTTCAGGTGGTTCTGGCGTCGATAAAGAAGTTATTCGCCTGACCCTTGAAGAAATGGTTGCGAAAGATATTTTTAATGAAGACAGAATCAGACCTATTTTTGATAAACATAAAAGAACAATTGATAGACATGTAGCAAAAATTGGTGAAGAAGCCATAAAACATCTCGGTATTACACCGAATATCCATCCTGAAATTTTAAAATTAATTGGTTCCTTGAATTACAGAACAAGCCATAGACAAAATCAATATTATCATTCTATCGAAGTGGCTCGCTTGGCTGGTATGATTGCGGAAGAAGTAGGTGTGAATCCTATTATCGCTAAAAGAGCCGGAATATTGCATGATATCGGTAAAGCTCTCGACTATAAAATCGAAGGGAGCCATGCGGTTATCAGCGGTGATTATGCTACGCGTTTTGGCGAGTCCGAAGAAGTCGTTGACACAGTGCTCGCGCACCATGACGATAAAATCGTAGAAACTCCATACGCTTATATTTTAAAAGCAGCAGATGCTATGTCCGGAGCTAGACCAGGCGCACGGGTCGATATGGAAGAAGGCTATCACAGACGTATTGATGGAATTTCAGGTGTAGTCAATAGCTTCCAAGAACAAGGTGTTACAGGATCTGCTATTATGCATGCCGGACGTGAAGTGCATGTTTTCGTTGATAATAACAAAGTAAAACAAAAAGATATCTCTGGACTAGCTGAGGGAATTGCTAAGAAATTAGAATCTGAAGTCGAGTTTCCAGGGCAAATTAGAGTCACAGTCATTCGCCGCACAGAAATCACTGAGGTTGCCTAAATTTTGCATTTAAATAAGGCTCAGCTAAAAGTAGGGCAAATGCTGATAGAACATTGGTAATTTGTCCCGTGCGTGCCATTTGCAAGGCTTCTTGAAAATCCACAAGATGCAATTTTATCTTTTCAAAAGGATCGTTGTGCTCTGAAGGTTTTGCGAGCGGCATAACATCAAAAGCAATAAAATAAGTCACCCTGTTGCTTTGAATAGCCGCATTCGGCGAATAACCAGGAAGAGAGAGCAACCGTTGTGATGTGAGTCCGGTTTCTTCTTCAAGTTCTCTTAGAGCCGCAATGGTAACATCTTTTTCATTTCTTTCGACTGCACCACCAGGAACTTCTATCGTGAAGGTATTTGTGCCAAAGCGGTGCTGTTCGACCAATACAACCTGCCCTGCAGCAGTCACAGGGACAACATTCACCCAATTCGCACAATCCAAGGTATAAACTTTAAGCGAATGAGCTTTGTCAGTCGTTTGTGCTAAGCTTTCTTTGACGCGAAGAATACTGCATTGAAATACAGGTTTTTCTTCGCTCAAAAGAAAGGGTTCGAGTGGGGTGTTGTCGTTGTTAGACATAACGTTTTGCCATTGAGTCAAGTGGGATAGCTTTTATTTTAGAAGCTTGACCTGCTTGGCCAAATTCTACCATGCGTTGAGCAACTATTTTTCTCATTGCGTCACGAGCTGGCACAAGAAGTTTTCTCAAGTCAAATTCAGATGGATTTGTCGAAAGAACTTTGCGAATTGCAGCCGTCATTGCTAAACGATTGTCTGTGTCCACATTGATTTTACGCACACCATTACGAATACCTTCTTGAATTTCTTCAACAGGCACTCCCCAAGTTTCTTTCATTTCTCCACCGTATTTACGGAATTCAGCTTGCAGATCCTGTGGTACGGAGCTTGAACCATGCATCACGAGGTGAGTGTTTGGGAGGCGTTTGTGGATTTCGCGAATGCGATCGATAGCGAGTGTCTTGCCATCGGGTTTTTTGGTGAATTTGTATGCACCGTGGCTTGTGCCAATTGCAATGGCAAGGGCATCTACTTTTGTCAATTCAACAAATTGTGCTGCTTCATTTGGATCTGTTAAGAGTTGCTCTTTTGAGAGTGTTCCTTCAAAACCATGGCCATCTTCTTTTTCGCCTTTACCTGTTTCTAGGGAACCTAAACAACCAAGTTCACCTTCAACTGAAATGCCCATTGCATGTGCAATGCGCACAACATCTGCAGTGATTTTAACATTGTAGTCAAAATCTGCAGGAGTTTTAGCATCTTCTTTTAGACTTCCATCCATCATAACGCTCGTAAAGCCGTTGCGAATTGCTGATAAACATGTTTGCATGCTGTTTCCATGATCTTGGTGCATGACCACTGGAATTTCTGGATAAAGTTCAACTGCTCCTAGAATAAGGTGACGAAGAAAGATATCATTCGTATAATTTCGAGCGCCGCGGCTCGCTTGCAAAATTACAGGGCTATTTGTCTCTTTTGCAGCTTCCATAATTGCTTGAACTTGTTCAAGATTGTTAACATTAAAGGCAGCCACTCCATAACTGTTTTCAGCTGCATGATCGAGAAGTTGACGTAAAGAAATAAGAGCCATGAGAAATCTCCTTATGAGTTATTACAAGCACAATTTTCTCATACATCAACTTATCTCTGCATGCAAAACCTTGCAAAGATTCATAGCGGTCGAAATGGTTTAAATGAATATTTTTATCCTTAATAAGGATAAAACAAAATAAATTCATGTTTGTGTGGTAATTATAATTGTGCAATTAATATTATGTCATTCTATGAATTATTAGAAAATGCATGTGTAAAGGATTTACGAATTATGCTAAAAAATAATATCCCTAATGGAAATATTGAAGACAAATGGAAAGATCACGTTTTTGCCAGTCGCTTAGTAAACCCCGCGAATCGCAAAAAATTCTCAGTCATAGTTGTAGGCAGTGGACTTGCAGGGGCTTCTGCTGCCTCATCTCTCGCAGAAGCTGGTTATCATGTTTCGCTTTTTTGTTTACAAGATTCTCCGCGCAGAGCGCACTCTATAGCGGCACAAGGTGGAATAAATGCTGCGAAAAATTATAAAAATGATGGTGATTCCATTTATCGTTTTTTCTATGACACTGTAAAAGGGGGAGATTATCGCGCAAGGGAAGCAGGTGTGTATCGGCTTGCAGAACTTTCTTTAAAAGTTATCGATCACTGCGTAGGAATTGGCGTGCCTTTTGCCCGAGAGTATGGGGGTTATTTAGACAATAGATCCTTTGGTGGCACACAGGTGGAAAGAACTTTTTATGCCAAAGGGCAAACGGGTCAGCAGCTTTTATTAGGTGCATATCAAAGTGCTATGCGACAAGTCAGCGAAAAAAATATTACAATGCACACTCGTAAAGAAATGCTTGACTTGGTTTTGGTTGATGGTAAAGCGCGAGGAATTATTGTTAGAGATCTTCTTACAGGAGAAATAGAAAGTCACGTTGCAGATGCAGTTATTTTGGCGACAGGTGGCTATGCGAATATGTTTTATTTATCGACAAATGCAAAGCCATCCAACGGAACAGCTATATGGCGCGCCTACAAAAAAGGGGCTGCCTTTGCCAATCCCTGTTTTACCCAAATCCACCCAACCTGCATACCTATTTCGGGAGAACATCAATCTAAGCTCACATTAATGTCTGAATCTTTAAGAAATGACGGGCGTATCTGGGTACCAAAAAATTTAAATGATAAAAGAAATCCAGACGATATTCTGGAAAATGAACGAGATTATTTTCTGGAACGCTGTTACCCGAGTTTTGGTAATTTAGTCCCACGTGACGTTGCTGCGCGCTCGATAAAAAGAATTTGTGATGACGGCTTTGGGGTCGGCGCCTCTGGTCTTGCTGTTTATCTAGATTTTAAAGATAAAATTCAAATGAATGGTAAAGCTAATTTGGAAGAAAAATATGGTAATTTATTTCAAATGTATGAAAAGATTGTTGGCGACAATCCATTTTCTAATCCTATGAAAATTTATCCGGCTGTGCATTATACAATGGGCGGTCTTTGGGTTGATTATGATCTTATGTCAACAGTTCCGGGTCTTTTTATTCTCGGAGAAGCGAATTTTAGTGAACATGGTGCCAATCGACTCGGAGCAAATGCTTTATTACAAGGTTTAGTCGATGGTTATTTTATTATTCCTGTTACCTTGGGCAATTATCTTGCGCAAACGAATTTAAAACCTATTAAAAATAATCTTGCTGAATTTCAAGAAGCACAGAATAATGTAAAAATAAATACAGAAAAATTAATTAAAATAAAAGGCACTAAACTTGCCGATGAAATTCATGAAAAGCTTGGGAAAATTATGTGGAATTCCTGTGCAATGGCGCGCAGTGAAGAAAAACTTGAACACGCACTCGTGGAAATTAAGAAAATTAAAGATGAATTCTGGAACGATTTAAAGCTTCCTCAGTCCACAAATACAATGAATCAAGAGCTTGAAAAAGCAGCACGGGTTGGAGATTATATCGAGCTTGCTGAATTGATGTGCCTCGATGCGCTTGCACGGAAAGAGTCCTGCGGCAGCCATTTTCGTGAAGAATATCAGAAAGAAAATGGTGAACCAAAAAGAAATGATAAGGACTTTGCGCATATTGCTGCTTGGATATATAAAGGAATTGCTGATCAGCCTGAAAGATTAATTGAAGAATTATCTTTTGAACACTGTAAGCCCAGCCAACGAGATTATCGTTGATAAATAATAAATATTATCTTTACTATTTTTATAAAAAAGGTTTTTAAATGAGCTCAAATACTTTTCCCTCGATTATTTTAAGTTTAGGAATTGTGACTGCAAGTTTTTTATTAGGAAAATCCTTTGAAAATTATCAAAATTTTGGAAGATTTGTCGATGTCAAAGGGCTTGATGAAAAAATTGTAAAATCCAATATTGCGACATGGAATTTAAGCTTTACATCTGCTAATAATGACTTAAAAAAAATCTATTCAGATATCTCTTCTTCACAACAAAAAATAATTCATTTTTTAAAGAAACAAGGTTTTGATGATAAAGAAATTGAAATACAATCCATTTCTATAACAGATAGCAAGGCTCAATCTTATTCCAATGAAAATGCAAATGCACCACGTTATTCTGCAAACTCCCAAATTACTTTAACAACGAATAAAGTTGATCTTGCAAGTCTTGCAACTCAAAAAACGGGTGAGTTGGTTGAGTCTGGCGTGGTCTTAAGTAACAGTTATATGCGTTATGCTTATACAGAATTGAATTCTATTAAACCTGAAATGTTAACGCGTGCGACTGCAAATGCCCGAGAAGCAGCCAATAGTTTTGCTCAAAATTCAAACAGCTCTGTGGGGAAAATTAGAAAAGCAAATCAAGGAGTCTTTTCTATCACGGCTGCAAATTCCAATGATCAATATGGGGATGAAGGTAGTATTCTGAAGAAAGTAAGAGTTGTAACGTCAGTTGAATTTTTTATAAATTGAGAGTTTCGTATGGTTTAAAACATTTGAAAATAAATGTTTTAAATATTGATTAAGTACTTATTTTTTATCAGATGAATTAAAAATTATTTCATTATAAATTCTAAAAACGTGCTGTGTTCAGTAACGAGAGCTAAAAAGCAGATTAAAGCTAAAACCCACAGCACAGGACTGATCACTTTTATTTTCCCAACACATATTTTTAATATAACGTAGCTGACAATTCCCCAGAGCACTCCTTGGGTGATTGAAAATGTCAGAGGCATAAGAACAATTGTTAGAAATATTGGAATAATATCATCGAGGGTATTGGCTTTGACATGTTTTAAGGTTTTACACATTAAAATCCCAACAAAAATTAATATAGGTGCCGTTGCAAAAACTGGGATTGCTGTGACAATTGGGGCAATAAATAAGCAGGGTAAAAAGCAGAATGCAGCTACGATTGCTGTTAATCCTGTCCTGCCACCTGCTTGAATTCCTGTTGAACTTTCTATGAAAACAGTTGCAGGTGATGTACCAAATAAACTCGAAAATAAGGACGCAATAG
This sequence comes from Fluviispira sanaruensis, assembly GCF_004295685.1. NCBI lineage: Bacteria > Pseudomonadati > Bdellovibrionota > Oligoflexia > Silvanigrellales > Silvanigrellaceae > Fluviispira > Fluviispira sanaruensis. The sequence continues at coordinate 2,594,958 of NZ_AP019368.1, read as the reverse complement.
AGTCAACCATAAGGGTTTCTTTTAGCCTCAGGGGGTTACCTTTTTTGTCTATAAAACCGGCACTGTTTGCAAGACCGATCAATGATGACATGGAGTCAAATAAGTTTGTCAAAAGAACGGATAAAATAACAGGAATAAAGCTCCATTTGAGTGAACCGATTAAATCGAGTTTAAAAAAATGTGATTGAAAATCTGGAGTTGAAAAGTATGTTTCGGGTAATTTTGTTAAACCAAACAGAAGAGCTATGCTTGTAATTAAAAATATTGAAAATAAAAATGCATATGATTTATTCTTATTAAATAAAATAAATATAACTAGAAATCCTAACAAACCTAGTGCTATTGGTAAATTAATATCGCCTAGCGCTATATATGTAGCAGGATTTGGCACAATCAATCCTAAATTTTTCAAGCCAATAAATGCAAGAAAAAGACCGATACCACAAGACATTGCATGTTTCATATTGTTGGGAAGTGCTTCAACAATCTTTTGGCGAATGGGAAAGACTGAAATTAAAATAAAGATAAAACTTGACCAAAAAATAATCCCAAGGGCTGTGGGCCATGGAATTTTCTCACCAATAATTAGAGAATAAGCGATAAAAACATTGAGGCCCATACCTGGAGCCAGAGCATAAGGCAAGCGAATATAAATTCCTGCTAAAAGACTCATTAAAAAAGAAATAAGAACAGTTGCTGTCAACGTTCCAGATATTGTCAATCCCGTCCCTGGGGAAGCCATAACTTGTGGATTAACAATAACAATATAAGACATAGTGAAAAATGTAGTTAAACCTGCTATAATTTCTTGTGAATAATTTATTTTCAAGGCACTCATGCAAAGCTCCCTCACTTAGAACAAAAGAAAAACTCATATCAATATAATAAACAGTTTCTTGAACTAACATCGCATTTAAAAATTGTATAGCTGCATGGAAAAGAAAGAAAAAAAAGCGGTGCACTTAACCTGTTACTGTAAAGTGCACCGCATTGAATCGACGGTTTTTGTCGAATAGGAGGAAATTGTTGATTACATATCGTAATCCATACCGCCCATACCACCCATACCGCCCATGCCACCCATACCGCCCATGCCACCCATTCCTGGTGCAGCTGCGGATTCTTTTTTAGGTTTTTCAGAAATCATAGCATTGGTTGTCAGCAATAAACTCGAAACGGAAGCTGCATTTTGCAATGCACAGCGAGTGACTTTAACTGGGTCAATTACGCCAGATTTAATGAGATCTTCGTAGTTGTCAGTAAGAGCATTGAAACCGTAAGCAGGATTGTCATTTGCTAAGATTTTGTTGACAACTACACTCGCTTCGTGTCCTCCATTGGAAGCAATAATACGAACAGGTTCTTCAAGGGCACGACGAACAAGTTCGATACCAGCTTGTTGTTCAGCGTTGTCACCTTTTATATTGCTGAGATCGAGAGAAGCACGTAAGAGTGCTACTCCACCGCCTGCAATGATTCCTTCGGCAACAGCGGCTCTCGTCGCGTTGAGAGCATCTTCAATGCGATCTTTCTTTTCTTTGAGTTCAATTTCTGTAGCTGCACCAAGGTGAATCACGGCTACACCGCCTGCAAGTTTTGCGAGACGCTCTTGAAGTTTTTCACGATCGTAGTCAGAAGTTGTTTTTTCAATTTGTCCACGAATTTCTGCAATGCGTGCTTTAATATTTGCTTCGAGACCTTTTCCGCCTGTGATAACGGTATTGTCCTTATCAACAACAACTTTTTCAGCTTCGCCAAGATCTTCAATAATTGTTGTTTCCAGTTGCATACCAACTTCTTCAGAAACAACAGTCCCTTTGGTAAGAACAGCAAGGTCATCGAGCATAGCTTTGCGACGATCGCCAAAGCCTGGAGCCTTCACTGCACAAACTTTGATAGTGCCAGAGAGTTTATTGAGAACGAGAGTCGCGAGTGCTTCGCCTTCAACGTCTTCAGCAATGATAAGAAGAGGGCGGCCATTGCGTGCAATGTTTTCAAGCAATGGAACCATGTCCTTCATAACAGAAATTTTCTTATCAAAAAGAAGGATGTATGGGTTTTCGAGGACAACTTCAAGGCGTTCTTGGTCAGTGACCATATAAGGAGAGAGATATCCACGGTCAAACTGCATCCCTTCAACAACATTTACATAGGTGTCGAGGCCTTTGGCTTCTTCAACAGTGATAACTCCATCTTTCCCAACTTTTTCAATAGCTTCAGCAATCATTGCACCGATGGCAGAGTCATTGTTAGATGATATTGTCGCAACTTGAGCAATTTCATTATTGCCACTTACAGGACGTGCCACTTTGTGCAGGTTAGCGACAACAGCTTCTACTGCTTTGTCTATTCCGCGCTTCAATTCGACAGGGGAATGGCCCGCAGCGAGCATTTTGAAACCTTCGCGATAAATAGCCTGTGCTAATACAGTCGCTGTTGTTGTTCCGTCGCCAGAGTCGTCATTGGTTTTAGAAGCAACTTCTTTAACCATTTGCGCACCCATATTTTCGAATTTATCTTCGAGTTCGATTTCTTTTGCAACAGTAACGCCATCTTTGGTAATGAGCGGGGCACCATAGCTTTTTTCAATCAAGACATTGCGGCCTTTTGGGCCAAGAGTGACTTTAACAGCATTTGCTAAAGTATTTACGCCAGCAAGCATCTTTTTTTGCGCATTTTCATTAAAAGAAATCATTTTAACAGCCATTTTGTATTCCTTTGAGTTAAATTTATAATTATTAATTTAATTTATACATTTATTTAAGCTTCAATGACCGCAAGAATTTCTTCTTCTTTAATGAGAAGATAGTCTTGTCCGTCAATCTTAACTTCGTTGCCACTCCACTTGCCGAAAAGGACTTTATCACCTGATTTAACTGCTGGTGCCTGACGGGTGCCGTCTTCAAGGATTTTACCATTGCCAACAGCAATAACTTTTCCTTCTACTGGCTTTTCTTTTGCGTTATCAGGAATAAGAATTCCTCCTGCAGTTTTTTGTTCTGCTTCGAGGCGTTTGAGAAGCACACGATCATTAAGAGGACGAATGGATTTGCTCATAAATGACTCCTTATAAAAGGTTTGAAAATTGCTCGTCAGGAGCATTAGCAATAGGCTAAGCATCAATGATGCTATGTCAAGTGTTGATTTAGAGTTGTATCATTTGGTTAAAAGAATTATGTGACCTGAGTCCAAAAGTATTTAGAATCTGTAAATAATTATGATGGAGTCCAAATGAAAGGTATAATTTTAGCAGGAGGAACTGGCAGTCGGTTGTATCCTGCAACAAGTAGCTTGAGTAAGCAGCTTATGCCCATTTATGATAAACCTATGATCTATTATCCGCTCTCCACTCTAATGCTTGCGGATATTAAAGACATCTTAATTATATCTACACCACGTGATTTACCTGCGTTTAAAAATCTACTGGGTGATGGGAAACAATGGGGTATTTCTTTATCTTATGCTGAGCAGCCCAGTCCCGATGGACTTGCCCAGGCTTTTATTATAGGTGAAGAATTTATTGGTGAAGACAACGTATGTCTTATATTAGGGGATAATATTTTTCATGGAAATGGTTTGGGAAGTATTTTAAGTGAAGTAAAAAATAACTTAAATGGAGCGACTGTTTTTGGCTATTCCGTGAATGATCCTGAAAGATATGGTGTTGTCGAATACGATGAAAATTTTAAAGTCATTTCTATTGAAGAGAAACCAAAAATTCCAAAATCGAATTGTGCGGTCACAGGATTGTATTTTTTTGACAAGAGAGTTTCTTCTTATGCTAAACAACTGAAGCCATCTGCACGAGCTGAGCTTGAAATTACCGATCTCATGAATGTATATTTAGCAAATGAAGAACTGAAGCTTGAAATTTTGCATAGAGGTTTTGCTTGGCTAGATACGGGAACGCATCGCTCATTATTAGAGGCATCACTTTATGTATCGGTTCTTGAAGAACGACAAGGTTTAAAAGTTTCTTGCCCAGAAGAAATTGCTTGGAGAAAAGGTTTTATATCAACAGAAGAATTTGAAAAACAAGCAATGACTTTAGTAAAAAGTGGCTATGGAAAATATTTATTAAAACTTATAGGTATCAATGTTTAGAAAGTAATTCAAAAATTAATTTTTGAAGTTGGAGAGATTCATGTTTAAACCGAATTCAATCCTCGTTACAGGATCGGCAGGATTTATTGGCTGTAACTTTGTTAAATATTTATTAGCTCAGAACAAAGATATTAATATTGTGAGTCTTGATAAATTAACTTATGCGGGATCAATTCAAAATTTAGAATCTTTGCCAAATGCGCATCGTCATAAGTTTATTCAAGGAGATATTTGTGATAATATTTTAGTCGATAAATTATTAAGAGAATTTAATATCGATACAATTGTGCATTTTGCAGCAGAAAGTCACGTGGATCGTTCCATCGAAAATCCAGCAGAATTTATTCAGACCAATATTTTGGGCACATTTAATTTATTAGAAAATGCGCGTCGCTTTTGGTTACAGGAAAAAATGTGGGACAGTAATAAATGTCGCTTTCATCATATTTCAACAGATGAAGTCTATGGTACTTTGAGTGAAAATGATCCTTCTTTTTCAGAAGAAACCGCATATGCTCCTAATTCTCCTTATTCTGCAAGTAAAGCAAGCTCCGATCACTTTGTCCGTGCTTATTTTCATACATTTGGTCTGCCAGTGACAACTTCAAATTGCTCAAATAATTATGGACCTTTTCAGCATTCAGAAAAGTTAATTCCTACTGTTATTCGCTCTTGTCTGGCAAATAAACCCATTCCTATCTACGGCAACGGAACAAATATCCGCGATTGGCTATTTGTAGAAGATCATTGTTCTGCAATTGAAACCATATTATTAAATGGAAAAATAGGTGAAGTTTATAATATTGGTGGCAGAAGCGAAGAAAGTAACATTAGTTTAGTTAAGAAAATATGTCAAATTTTGGATAATTTGAGACCTGTGGGGAAAAGTTATAGCGAATTGATTTCATTTGTTACGGATCGTCCAGGTCATGATTGGCGTTATTCGATTGATAATACAAAAATTCAAAATCAATTAAGTTGGACGCCGCAGTATAATTTAAATACAGGATTGGAAAAAACAATTCAATTTTATTTAGCAAGTGGCTTTTTGAGCAGAGTATAGATACACAATACTGGCACCGAGTGTTTCATATTTTGCATTGATAAAACCAGCGTCATAAAGTTCTGCAACAAATTGTTTTCCACTAGGAAATACATCAACTGATGCTTTGTAAAATTGATAGGCTGGTTTGTATTTCGATATTTTCTCGCCTATAAAAGGTAAAATTTTTGAATAACTATTGTAGAGGCTGCGAATAAATTTAAATTCAGGACGACCACTTTCAAGTATAATGACAGAGCCCCCAGGCTTGAGAACCCGTTTGATTTCTCGAAGGGCGCCAGAGTGAGGACGTATATTTCTAATTCCCCAACAGACTGTCACGGTGTTAAAAGTTTCATCTAAAAACGGCAATGAAAGACCATCTGCAAGGAGCAATTTGATATTTTTCTGAAAGAGATGTGCTTTGGCTTTAAACTTTTCTCGTGCAATATTTAACATTCCTTCAGAGGCATCTATTCCTGTAACATTGATATCAGAGCGATCGGAAAATAAGCCCAAGATAACGTCACCTGTTCCGGTGGCGACATCGAGAATATGAGAGTTTTTTGGGGAAAGTTTTAAGGCTTTTTTACAGAGAGATCTGCGCCAGAGACGATGCAAGCCAAGTGTCATGGCATCGTTCGCTAAGTCATAAGCTGGTGCGATAGTATTGAACCCATCAACAACATTGTAGTTTTTTGAATTCATTGGGCCACCAAAGATGGTGCAATCGAGAAGACTCGAACTTCTGACCCCCACGATGTCAACGTGGTGCTCTAACCAACTGAGCTACGACTGCATTGAGATTTCGTTTACCGAAGCAGACTAGCATTGTCAATAGAAAGAGTCTAGTTTTCATGAAATAGCTCAAACTGAGCTGGACACGATCAGTTCCCATGCTAATATTTCAAATTGTTATCAAACGACTTAAGAAAATGCCTAAGGAGTAAACAAATGTCAGAGCAAACTATTTATGATTTTGAAGTGAAAACAATTGATGGTGCTATGAAAAAGCTTGCAGAGTACAAAGGGCAGGCCATGCTGATCGTAAACACAGCGAGCCAATGTGGTTTTACTCCTCAGTATAAAGGACTCGAGGAATTAAACCGCGCCTATGCAGATAAAGGTTTAAAAATATTGGGTTTCCCATGTAATCAGTTTGGCAAGCAGGAGCCAGGGGATGAAAATGAGATTAAAAATTTCTGCAGTTTGAATTATGAAGTCACTTTTCCAATGTTCGCAAAAGTGGATGTCAATGGAGACGGAGCCCATCCTTTGTTTAAATATTTACAAAAGAAATGCAAAGGGATATTTGGCACAGAATTTATCAAATGGAACTTCACAAAATTTCTAGTAGGTAAAAATGGGGAAATAATCAAACGTTTTGCGCCTGCAGATAAACCAGAAGATATGTCTAAGGATATTGAAGAAGTTTTGAAATAAATGCAGAATTAAAAGTGGTGGGCCGGGAGGGACTCGAACCCCCAGATCGTCTCGTTATGAGCGAGCTGCCGTAACCATTTAGCTACCGGCCCAAATGGTAAACACTGGTTAACAAATCCAGACGACAAGGTCAACTCCCCTGTGAAAATCTTGCTAAGTTTCTTTAAGAGGAATAATCTACAAGTGGTCGTCTAAATTTTCGAGTAAGGAGAAACCCTTGAGCCACCTACCCTTTTCAGGAGTCATAACTGCACTTATCACACCTTTTAATCGTGAAGGTGAATTGGATTTACCCACATTTAATAAATTTTTGCAATATCAGAAAAAATCAGGAATCAATGGTGTTGTGGTATTAGGAACGACCGGTGAAAATGTGTCTTTAAGTGAGGAAGAATCGATTGCACTTGTCATCAATGCGCTTGAACATCAAAGTGAAGATTTTCATATTTATGTAGGTACTGGAACCAACTCAACAAAGACGACCATTGAAAAAAGTATAAAATTTTCTCTCTTGCAGTCTTCAGCGGGACAAAAAGCAAAAGGAATTATGGTTGTCACTCCTTATTACAACCGGCCGAATCAAAGTGGCTTAGTGAAACATTTTGCAGAAGTAGCGCATGCCATCCCAAATACCCCTCTGTGCATTTACAATGTTCCCAGCAGAACTGGGGTAAATCTTCTCCCCCAATCGCTCGTGCAAATTGCCTTAGAAAATAAAAGTATTGTTGCTATTAAAGAGGCCGCAGGCAATGTTAATGCTATAGCTGACATGCGAATAACTTTAAATGAAAATGGCAAAGAAAATATCACTATCCTCTCAGGGGATGATGCCACATATGTTCCTGCTTTATTGTGCGGTGCAGAGGGAGTTATCTCTGTCACATCAAATATTATCCCTAAAGCCATGCTTGAAATTTTAGAAAAATTTAAAAAAGGTGATTTATTGGGGCTGCAAAAACTTCATTTATCAACTTTTTGCATTAATAGCGGAATATTTTCTGTACCTAATCCCATTGGCGCAAAATGGATTTTATCGCATTTAGGAATTTGTGGAGCAAATTTGCGAGCACCGCTTTATCCTGCTAGTGATAGCGAGGCAAACATGCTCAAGGACATTCTTCTTCAGCTTGAAAAAAATAATATAAAAATACTTACTTAATACAGGACTCAATATGACTCTCAATCGAGTTGCTTACGAACTGGAATCCAAGATAAAAGTTGAAAGAGTTTCACTCAGAGGCCCTGGTGTTCTTATTTTAACTGGACCTTCAAGTTGTGGAAAAGGGGAAGTTGCAGCAGCTTTATCTAAAGTCATGTCCATTCCTCCTGAAGCTCATTTATCCATGGGTGAAATTTTGCGTACGACATTTCAGCGCGCCAAAAATGAAAAAAGTTATGCAAATCTTCTTGCTGATAATTATAAAATTTCATCGGAGTCCAATATTTTTGACTGCGTCGACACTACAGATGATCTGACAAAAAAAGTATTGAATTATATCCCAGAGATGGAAGCTTTTTTTAAAAGAACCCAAATGGAAAAGTTTACCAGTCAGCTTGATTGGCTTGAATTTTGCACGATGAATGGGCTGCTTGTTCCCAATCGTTGGACGCAAGATTTTATTTCAGCCCATATTGAGCACGCACCCGAATTTCGCACACACCCATTTATTCTTGATGGATATCCAAGAACAGTTAAAGCTGCACAGCATTTAATCGGCTTTCTCAAGAAATTTAATATTCCTGTTATAAAAGTTTTGCATTTGAGTATAAGTAAACAAGAAATGCTTTCGCGTGCAACGAAGAGAGGGAGAGCTGATGATGATGAGCAATCTCTGCTCAGTCGCTATCAATTTTATATTGAGAATGTTCATCCCAGCGTTGACTATTTAAAAACTCAATTGGGATCCGAAGCAATTGCACTTGTCGATGCCCATCAGCCTGTTTACTTAAAAAATGGAGATCAAAAGCATTTCGACTTAGAAAAATCTATTCTAAATGTGGTAGCTTCTTCCTTGCGTTGTCTTGGTGTATCAAGAATGACAGTAAAGGATCTTCTCGATCAATTGATTGAAATGCAAAAAAGCAAATAAGAAAACGACTTTGTTACTTCATTTTAAATGCATCATCTAAAATATATTATATTTTTATTTCAGTTCATTCTGACTTGGATTTGAAAAGAATAGTATCTTTATTTTTTATCTTAAATTTACGAAAAAACCGGCAAGTAGTTCGTTGGGTTTATTTATAAATGGGATATTTCTTTCTCCATATAAAGTATTACTATTATAATAGGTGTATTTAGCGAAAGTACCAAAATATGTTCCTTCTAGTTCTGTTAATAAACTTCCTCCCCAATCAACAGTATCTCCAGCACCGATGAGCAGTTGAGGCTTTATAATCAAGTATTTAAAATAGCTTGAATTTAATTTTAAAGCTAAGCGAAATTGTGAGACAAATTCATCATAAGAGATTCCATTATAAACTTTTTCATAAGATAAACCAAAGTTTAAGGCATCATTGACTCGATAATTAAGTATAGTTTTTATGGAAAGTCCTCTTGAATTTAAAAATGTATAAAAGTCTGGAAGTGAAAATCCAAATATTTCTATAGGTTTTATATCTTGTTCGCCATTATAAAAATATTTTATATTTCCCCATAAGAGTGAATAAAAAGTTCCACTTGCGAATAAGCTAAAATTATATGAACTCATGATATCTTCTTTTGAAATGTTTAACCCTAATGTTTTATATCTCTTTAGAATAATAGCGGGATCTCCACTGGCACTTGAAATGCTAAAATATTCCTCAGGACCATTTTTATTGTCAATGTAAAAAAATAAATCAGGAACTGAACCTCCTCTTTCGTATATTCTATCAGATAAACGTTCACTTAAAAGAATTTCATTATTCACACCGCCTGCTGTAACGATGAGATCTTGAGATGTGTTTAAAAGTGAATAGTTTCCTGAGGTCGATGCACCTACTGGCCCTGTTTTAGCTCTTTTAAAAACCATTTCAAAATAAGAGTTTGCGGTTACTGAATTATCTTCACCCACGTTATACCTTATAATATTATATCCATAGCTTTGAAAGCGTGTTGCATGGCCAAATTCGTGAAAAGGGGTATTTAGATATGTTGTATTAATATATTCTCCAAGAATTCTTGATAATATAAATGAAAATGATCTCCCAAAAATGTTACTATCCAACGAAAGTTTTCTAAATCCCCAATCATATGTATCAATGACTGACATTGGAAAATAGACAATTCCCTCATTCGAATTGTATTGAGTCTCCCAATATCCATTTGTGAGGGTGAAACGATTGGTGGCCTCAGAATTTTCCTCAGCAAATATGGGTAACGATATTAGGAAAATGTTAATCATTAAAAAGAATTTCAAATTTTTGAAAAACATATTTTTTACTTTCAATGACATATTTATTTTTAAGTATCGGATTAAAATTTTTATATTTTATATTAGAATTAGCTTAATAAAATTTTTGATAAATCTATAATTTATCAATTTATCAAAATGTTTTAATATTGGAATTCTAGTGGAAAATTATAAAATTTTATAGAAAACATATATTTTTTATTGAATTGACAAAACAGATAATTTGACAATAAAATATATTGAACTGTATGCCTGTCATAAATTTTTTACATAAAAGTATACAAAAAATACTTTCGCGAGCACCTAAAAGAGGGGAAATTGATGATTTTGAACAAACTCTGCACAGTAGTTATCAACTCTGCTGCCATATTAAGAGAATCTTTAGCAAAGGTTAATTTATTTAAGCAAAAAAAATTATTGCAAATTATATGTTTTTTAATTTTAATGAGTAATTTACATGCTATTGCATTTGAAGAAAAGGTTCAAATATTACTTGTAAATTATAATAATTCAGCTCCTTGGAATGTGAATAAGGATAATACGGAGGGGTTAAATGTTGAATTGGCAAATTTTTTAAATAGGGATAAAAAAAGTCCATATACCTTTAAACCAGAATTTTATCCAAGAAAACGAGTGGATTATTTATTAGAAAAAAAAGATGTTCCTATGGTTATTGCATGGGTAAATCAGAAATTTTTTCCAAATGATTTTGTAGATAAGTTTTATTGGACAAAAAATATTACAGAAGATTTTCAAGTGGTAGGGTCAAATAAAAATAAAATTGTAGAATATCAGAATCTAGAATCGCTTGTTGGAAAAAAGTTTTCAGCTGTATTCGGCACACGATACAAAACTTTAGAGCCGTATATTAGAAAGGGAAAAATTATTCGGGTTGACTCCTATCGTTTCGACGAAGCACTCACTAAAGTAATTGGTAATGAAAACTCTTTGGACTTTTTTATATTAGAAAATTCTTTTCTTCAGTATTTAAAGAAACGGAATAATATTTTATTTTCTAACAAAAATATTTATATTGCAAAGCAGCCTTTTTCACCGCCCTATGGAAGACATTTAATGGTGGCTAAAAGTGATAAAATGCTTTTTCAATATTTAAATGCAAAAATTGAAGAACTCAATATAGACAAGGATTGGAAGAAAATATTGAGAGAATATGGTCAAAGTAATCAAGAATAATTTAAAAATATCAATAGGTCGTTACATTCACGCCACTCGTTGATGTTATCCAGTTGATATAATTTCCAACAGTTGTGTATATACTATATCCATCATTGCAGTTCGAAGCTATATTATAATCATAAGAAAAGGAAGGATATGAGCCAGAAGGTTTCGGAGTTAAAATATTATTATTCCCTTGAGTTAAAGCTGCGAGTACGTACTCAGTGCTTCCTGTCGTAAAATTTCTCCTAGAGATGTAAACGGGACCGCCAGAATCGCCTTCGCAGGTACCAAGAGCAGAATAGGGTCCTATAACAGTTAAATAATTTTGGAAGGCACTGCTTGAGGTTCCAGAGTTATAGAGAGAGACACGTTCGCTTAGGATTTGATCGTGAGTTCCCCCTATTGGAGTATTGATAAAAAATTTGTGACCCGAGGAGTTAACAATATTGTCGTTGAGCTTGCCAAAACCGGCCATCCATTTCGTTTCTGTCGTCGAAATATTTTGCGGATCTGCAAGAATAGAAACAGGTGAATAGCCGTAGGCACTTATGTTTCCATTGATTTTTACCCATGCGATATCATTCAGACTACATGCATAAATTGAATATTGAGCACAGGATATATAATTTGAATTCCTTTGCCAACAAGAAATTGCAGCGCTTGAGGCAGTGGTTAAAGAATTTGAAAATTTAACATATCCGGGTGAAGTTGATGTAAAATCTACGTTATCAAAGCAATGAGCTGCCGTTAAGATTAAATTGCTTGCAACGACTGTGCCTGTGCAAAGTGTATTGCCGTTCAGTATTATAGCAACTGTATTTGTTTGTGCAGGAGCGAAGGTATTATTTAGTGTTGCATCTGTTCCACCCACAATCGATAATGGTTTTTTTTGTATGGGATCGATTTGAGTCAGAGGATTGCTAAATTTCATAGTGGGTTGTGCAATATTGATATTTAATTCTTTTGCAGAGCTGGCAAACTTTGAATTTGCCAGACAACTCGCTGGTCCAGGATTGCTTGGTGTTATAATACTTGAAGATCCGTTGGAGCCGCAAGAATTGAGTATTATGCTAAAAATGCAGGTTATACTGAATAAAAAATTTCTTATATTCATGGATTTCCTCTGAATAAAGAATTGTATATTCTAAATATAATATTTTTTTGTAATTTTTTTTATATAAGATCAAAATGCTGTCAAAAGATTGGAATGCATACATTGCAATAAATTATTGCAATGTATGCTCTGCGTTTTTAAAGCTCGAGACTCATTAAATCGTTATCAGCTAGATTTGAAACTAAGTCTTTAAAATCTTCAGAATTTATTTGAAGAACATTATTCGTTTTTATCGTAAAATTCTTAGAACTAAATTCATGATTATTAAAGTAATCTTTTAGCACAATAAATGAAGATTTTTCTTGCATAGAATTTGCTTCTAACTGTATGACAAGATCGTTTTCAAGATGGGCAAATTTAATTTTATTTTTTATTTTTCTTATATTTGGATCATTGCTCATATCATGTTTAAAATCTAGGATATTATCCTTTTGACGCAAGGTTTCGTTTTCAATAACATGGTATGTATCCTTGAAAATTTCAAAATGATATTGATTTATTGCTAAAAATAAGTCATTGATTGAAAATTCAAATTTTTCTGATTCAAGTAAATTTCCAGTAACTTTTTTCATAACATTTTTATTTAAAGAATTCGTTACTAAATTCATGATTGAGAGAGGAATGGTAAGTTTTTTGCCAACCTGAATTTGTAAATGTTGATTTTCTAAATGATTAAACCAGTTTTTAAGGACTACAACATAATTTTTTTCTTCAACAGTATCGAAGAAGTTAATTTTTAAATGTTGGTTGGAATCTGTAGAATTAGATATTTTTGTAAAATAAATATTTGATATTGTATTTCTGGAGTCAGAGATAATAAGAGAATCTGTTTTTTCTTGCTTATCTTTATTGTTTATTTCAACAAAGATTGGTTTTGAATTTTCGACTAATGAAAGATTTGATAGATTGAGAATATAACTGTCATGCCCCTTATCACCGGCTAATTGAATAAATTCTTCGTGCTGTCCATTAACATAATTAAGTAACACATTATCGATATTTTGCGATTCATTTTCAAGTTTTTCTGTTTCAAGTAAGACCGATAAAGTGTCATCGCCATCGTTGCCTTTTAAATAATCAACTCCCTTTTGCCCATTGATAAAGTTATCTTGGCTATCGCCAAAAATAACATCATTGCCATTTGTGCCTATGACGTTTTTAAATTCTAAATTGAATGCGTCTTTTTTGAGTTCACTTATTTTTTCTGGATTTCCGGACATATAAAGCGCTTTAAAAGTATTTATATTTGTGTTTTCCCGCGCAGAATATTGGAGTTTTTCATCCATTCTGACTATGGGTGAATTTCCTTTTAAGTTAATTGTATTTATATATTGTCCGCTTAAATAATCAGAAGAATTTTCATCAGAATTATCTAAACTTCCATTTAAAGTTGTATAAACATTGCCGTTGACATCAGATATGCCAAGATGTTTGTACTTATCACTTACATAATAATATTTAATTCGAATGTATTTAACAAATTCTTCGTTTTCATAGACTCCAAGGAGAAGATCATGGCCATCTCTCAAAGTGGATAAATTTTCGATATCTGTCATAATAGCATCGTAATAATCTTTATAATTATTATTTGTTCTATGATCAAAATTATTGATAATTTTCTCAGTTCCTTTAGCAACATCCTTTTTCAATATGACATAGACATCACTGCCAATTCCACCATGCAATTCATCATTGCCAGTGCCTGGATACAAGATATCATTTCCTGCATATGTTTTGATAATATCATTTCCCTCTTTGCCAAAAATAACATTATTGGAATCATTGCCATCAATAACATCATCATTTTTTGAGCCGATTACATTTTCTACATTTCTAATTTCTAAAAATTGATTGTTTTTATTAGTATTTCCATTTAAAGAGATAAAGACTTTTTCGTTTTTAATATTAATCCCTTGAAGATTAATTGTATCAATTCCGTCTCCACCATCGATAAATCCATTTGTAGGCGAACCTTCAATTTTTCCTTGTAAATAATTATAAAATTCAAAAATATCCTCTTTATCGCCTCCAACAAGTTGTAAAATATAACTTGCAGGATGAATATTAAATAAATTTTTATTATTCTTATTTGCCGAAATGGAGCTGATCATATTTCCATGTTTGCCTTGATCTCCTATTCCGACAAAATATAAATCTGCTTTTTGACTGTCAGGGATATTTTTTATTTTTTCCAGATTCTCTGCTGAAGGAGTGTCGAATTTTTCAATCATCGGATAATTGGCATCGACGTTTGGACAAGGTGTAGTCGAGTTGTAGTTATGATGAGTAGCAAATCCACTGAATCCGCTTCCAGGAGGTGCTGCTGGTATTATAGTTGCTTTTTTGGCCAAGCGAGAGTGATTCAAATTTATAAAGGCCAAATGATCGGCTAAAAGAGATTCAGTTTCTGTACTGTCGCGTTCATTTGAAAAATAAGAATTGTTTGTTAAGCACATATGCTTATCTTTTTCGATTGGTCTGGGAATTTGTGTTTTTTGCGTGCTACACATTCCATATGCACAATAGGTAGAAAGTACTGCGTGGGTATATGGAACGTATAAATTTATTTTTGGGAATACTATTTTATTGAAATAGTAGGAGTTATTTAGTTTATTTTTCCCAATATTTTCTAAAAATTCTTTATTGTTGAGGGCCATGATTTCGGGAATAGTTGTTTCTTCCATTTCTTTAGCGGTCTTTTTTACAATGAATTTTGGATCTTCACCTGTGCTGTATTGGCCAAAGAAATTTCCAATGGAATTCAAAACGACATATTCTTCAGAAAATCCGAGCTCCCTCAGTTGTTCCGAAGTACGCACAGCATTGTATGTACCCTGGGAGAACATAATGGTAAAACCAATTGCTGTGCCAATAGGTCCAGCTTTGGCAGTTAAAGGCAACAACAGTGCTGTGCCAAGAGAAGTTGCCGCAGTTGCTGTCGTCAAGGAAGCATTTACGTAGAGGTCTGTTTTTAGTGATTTATTTTCTGTAGCTTGTCCAGCTTTAAAAAGTTCAACGGCTTGCCAAATATCAAGACCCGCCGAAGCAACGTTGAGGGCAATTTGGATGGAGCCAATTCCTTGGAATGATTTTGGGTGCTTCACCCAAAATTTTTGTCCACCCGCAGTGCGTGCTAGGTCAAAAGCTAAATCAGCATTGTTAAAAGAGAAACTCAATGCTCCACGGGTTGCATCAGCAATTTGACCATTTTGTACAGATTGATGAATACTGGAGAGTGACTGCGGCATAAGTAAAAAATTCATACCTACGTTATATTTATTGGCTACATTTGAAAACTTCTCTATTCCTGCATAGGAATACTTGGCAATATTCGCTTTCGAAAAAGTTTTGCTCTTTTTTGGAGAAATATTATTAATATTATTGTATTTGTCCAATTGTTCGACCACCCCATCTGTAATTGGGCGGATTGTATTCGCTCTAAAAATACTCTTTGCAGCGGCTTCATATGTTAACTTAAACACGCTGCGCAATTCTTTACCAAAAGCTCCTTTCATTTTCTTTAATTTAGCAAAGAATGTTTGATCGGTAGAGCCTGCAAAATCATTTGTTTCAAACGCAAGTTTCGTAAATTCATCGACAGAATTTTTTTCAGCTTGCGTAATGTTTTCATAATTATTTAAATCTTCTAAATAAAGCTTTCTATCAAAGATATAAACAGATTTATCCTTTTTTGAGAAAATAAGTGGTTTGCTTGGTTTGTCGCTATTCCCAGACAATTGGGGGAAGTAGTAGACAAAAAAGCCTGGTAAAGGATTTGGAATATTCCAAGGTTGTTTATTTGTTTTTACGACAACTTCTTTTAGATAGCGATGGGCTATTTTTTTCTTATCAAGCGCGGATTGTTCTCCTGAAAAGGGAAAACCATTTTGTAAAACAATTTTCTTAACTATTCTGCGATCAAACTCACCGGAAAGACCAAATTCATCGAAAAAAGTAAAAATACTTGTGATAGTTTCACCAATATTTTGATTCGTTAATGAGGATGATTTTACCTTTTCAATAAGTACAGGGGAATAAACACTATTGGAAACTTCATTATTAGTATTTAAGAGTCTGAGATGTGTAGAGATAAACTTAATAAAATTAAGTGACTTTACTGAATTATTATCGTTTGAGTTGCTGTTTAATAGAAGTTTTGCTTGGTCAATAAATTCTAAGTTTTTATTAAATAATTGTGGATTATCTTTGGGGAACATTTTTCTGAGATTCTTTAAATAAATTTCAGAATAGTAAACTTTTTTTGCAGAATTTATTTTCGAATGTTTATTTTGCCAATCCTGCTTTAAAGTACGAATAAGCTCTTTACTGTCAATATTAGAGTTTAAAATCAATGCATCATATATTTTTTGCCAGACACGCACTTGTGCTTTTTGATGAGAAAGGTCTACGAGTTTTGTGCTGCGATCGAGTAACTTAACAATGAGAGGATCGTTTGGGTTGTCGAGATCTCCTTTGGCGATTTTGGCTTCCTTAGAGTCTTCTGCAGGAGCTTCAAATTCAAAATTTTTATCTATGTATTGATCACTCATTTGTGAAGTGACAATTCCAAGAATGGTTGAACCTGCACCAAAGCCAGACAGAGCAGGCATACCAAACACAAGTGGACCTGAAACAAACATGGCAGCCTGTCCAGCAGTTAACATTGTATCGCCCGTGGCCCGCATGCGGATCCAATTGCGTTTGCTCTTATAAAAACTCTCTAGTATTTTTTTGGTGTTTAAAATATTTTTTTTACTGTGTGGATCTAAATTGGATGCTTTAACTTCATCCCAAAAACTGCTTTTTATCATCTCGTCAAGCCAGGTATTTAAAGATTTTAATTCCTTATTATTGTCAGAGATTTTTGATAAGCCTGCCAAAACCATTTGTGCTTGACCTGCAGCTAAAAAAGTATTGCCAATTGCTTCTACAGATAATAAATAATTTTCAAATGTCAGTGCTTTTGCTGAACCCGCTGCGAATGTTTTAGAGTTTAACGTTGTCAATTCTGCAAGAGTTTTTGCTTCAAATGCGACCATCCCATAGTACATGGAAGACAGACCGCGGCTAATATTGGGTAATATTGATGTTGCTGCAATACTTTTGCTTAATGAATCATTTAAGCCGTTTTGATATTCAAACAGTGAGTTTAAAGATGTGGCAACATATTCTTGATCGTGCACTGGGAGTGATTTTATTTTATCAATTGATTTTAACTTACTAAATAATTGAGTATACTCGCTATTTAATAATGTTAAGTGTGTGTTTGAATGAGTTTTAATTGCATGCACTTTAATATTATGATTTTGTACAAGATCAAGAAGTTTATTAAAAATTTTTGCATCTAATTTTGTTTGTATTTTTTTTGTATTTATAGCCTTCAGCACTTCTTGAGCAAACTCGATTTTAAATTTTGCATTTTCCATTGCAATTTCACGCGCAATTTTGCCTTGTGCAGATAATGATTGATCAGAAGCATCTAGGGAGCTTAATAATACTTCTTTAGCGGCGATTTCATTTTCCATATTCGTAATGATTTCTTTGCGCAGGGCTTTTGTTTCCTCAATGCTCTCTGTGTATTCGTTTTTTGTTTCTTGAAATTCTTCACTTGCGCCTTCATATCCAATAAAAACGGCTCCGCCGAAAATCATATATATTGAGGATTTGAGCGAAAGCTCGAGATGTTTAGGGAGACCTGAGTTTTCAAGTGCTGAAGCAAGGTCATCAAAGCCATCAATCACAAGAGCTTTTCCAGCATCTTGCGTCTTTAAATTTATGACTTTATTATGTGCATCTTTCCCTCTTAATTTGCGAATGACATATTTAATTGTTTTTGCCTTTTTCGCAATGTAAGCAGAACTATTCTCTATTCCTGTATAAACAACCTTGATATCATTTAAATTTTGAAATGTATCACTTTCTCCCGTGCTATTATCAGTGACTTTAAATTTTTGTGAGCTATTTTTTTCGACAATTTCTATTGAAATATTAAATGTTTTTTCAAGTTCGACGATATCATCACTTTTACGAGAAATAATTTCGTGACTCAATTGTTCTTCGAGTTTTTCGAGGGAACTATCGCTTAATGATATTTCATGTGGCCTTTGATTGATATAAATAGTTGCATATAGTTTCCAAGGCTGAACAGCATCGTCAGCATCTTTCTCTATTTTTAAATCATAGTCTTCATACATTAGAGTCAGTTCAAACAATTTTTGTTCATTTTCATCTTTTAATAAGTCCAAATCGATTTCATCGAGAAAGTCATAAGCATTTTCAGCAGTGCTGTTGCTTAATTTTAAGGAAGAAAGATGATTATTCTTATCAGATGGCTGATTACAACCAGCGCTCATTAAGCTTAGAGAAATTATTGTAAGAAGTGGCGTTGGATATAGAATCTGGAGTTTCATGAAATTCCTTTCAATAACGTGTTAATTTGAGATGTTTAAAGAAAAATTGATATTTTCGAAAAAAGATGATTTTGGCCGCAACTGTTCAAATTCTTTATTTTAAAGAATAAATTAAATTATTTTGTTTTTTTTAAAAATAACTATTTTCTAAGCAAATAAGAATAAAACTGTCATAATTGATAATGAAATTCAAAATCAACAAGAATGGTCTTATAGACAAATTTATAAAAAAACAATAATATTTACAAAATATAAAAAAATTTTTTTGAGCAATTAATAAGCAGTGTTGAATTGTGATGAATTTTAAGTTTATTAACTGTTTTTGAACTAAATGAAATATAATTTTTTTTATGTAGGGTGATATTTTTTATCTATATGTCTAAGATGCAACTTTTGTCTCGTCGCTTTCGCTATTTAAATTTTCAGAAGATGGAGTTGCATTTTCTGCAACAGAGGATTCACTTTCCGATAACTTTAATATCACTTCATTTAGCAATTCTTCTAAATGCTTTTCCTTTGCACGCAAATGAAATAGACATCTGCGATTCATTTTTGCATCAACTTCGATTGCACGACTTGAGATGGCCATAAAATTTTTTTTGTCACCTTTTGAACTCATATTTAAGAGAGAACGCTGATGTGTTATAACTCTATGAAATGAAAGTCTTTCAATGCTACTCAGAACTGCATTCCGGCATTTTATAAGTTTGTGCAAAGATTCCAATGTTGTTTCCAATTCCATTTTTCTTTTTTTTAGGTCATCCATATCTAGCATAATAAACTCCAAAATCTACATATATTTATAATGACATTCATTTTTCGGTCTATTTTCATAAACTCTTTATTTATGCAAAATTTATTTTGCCAACAATGTTACTTTTCATCGGAAGAAAGACAAATATGGCTCGCAACTTTTACAGCAGGTTTAGGAAGAGTTCGTTTTATGGATGTCATTGCTAACGAAACAATTATTTGGCGACAACTAGCTAGGTAAGATATTTATGCCAAATATGCACAGGAAATGAATTCATCGGTAGAGACTCTCCTAAAATACAGCATAATGTGTATTTCAAGCGATATGGCAATGGATCTACTGAAGTCAATTAAAATCAAATTTTCTTTTAACACTTGGAGAATTATTTCTAAGGACGCATTGCCTAGAGAATATTTATTCGGAATTAAAAATGCACTTTATAATAAATATTTAGAGATATCCTTTGAATGTTGGTATTTTTTAGGCGAGGAAAGCACAGCACTTGCTGTAAGCATTTCAGAAAATTATTATCTTAGATTTGATCATAAATATTTGCACTTAAGTGGTGAGTATCATTTTACGGAGAATTCGTATGCAAATTTGAAAATAGTTAACAACAATCTTCTCCTTACGGATAAGATGTTTTCCAAAATTAAATCCAGTCAATACACCTGGCATAGTCAATTACAAAATTAATTATATAATTGACTATGCAATTGGTGCATCGTAGAAATTAAAATATTTTGACGTGTCAATATTCATAGCAAATCTTATTGCACTTCCCAATTCCATAAACTAACTTAGATATTGAGCAATTGTAAGGAATGTAAAGGGGGCTGCCTTGAAACTAAACACTTCGCGTTTTGGAGAGATAGAAATTAGTGAGAGTGATTTGCTCAATCTGCCTGAAGGATTGATTGGTTTTCCTGAACTCAATCAGTTCATTTTGTTAGATCATGATACTGACTCACCTTTTAAATGGCTGCAGTCTATCAATGATCCATCTATGGCATTTATAGTGATAAGCCCACTTTCGTTTAGACCTGATTATATGGTTGAAGTAACAGAAGAAGAAGTTTCTGCATTGAAATTAGCTAATCCAGATGAAGCCGTTATTTCAGTAATAGTCACGATTCCAATGGATCCTAAAAAAATGAGCGCCAATTTAAAAGCTCCGTTGGTTTTTAATTTAAGTAACAAACTAGGTAAACAAGTCATTTTGAAAGATCCTCAATACCAGACAAAGCATTTTATAATGGAAGAAATGAAAAGATATTCTCAAAGAGAGTCACAAAACGATCTCAAAAAGGCAATTCAACAGCAACTTGCAAGTAAAGTTGAAAATGAAGCCAGCTCAAAAGGCTAATTTCTTTAAAATTTTATAAAGACTATTATAAAATTAAAAATATTAACTTATGAAAATATTATATTTTTTTATCGTCTATATTTCTTTTTTCCAGCTTGGCCAAGTGAGAAAATAATAATTCAATATCATATTAGACCTTATTTCTTTATAAAAGATGTTAACA
The DNA here is from genome assembly GCF_004295685.1 of Fluviispira sanaruensis. Classification (NCBI taxonomy): domain Bacteria; kingdom Pseudomonadati; phylum Bdellovibrionota; class Oligoflexia; order Silvanigrellales; family Silvanigrellaceae; genus Fluviispira; species Fluviispira sanaruensis. Next base: position 2,573,988 of record NZ_AP019368.1, on the reverse strand, counting down.
ATGGCATAATATATAAATTGGTAACGAAAATATTAAAAGATTTAAAAATTCCTTTTGAGTTTGAAAAAATGTCATTTGCGCATAATGTGCAAGAAATAAGGAAAAATAGTAGAAGAATTTGTTATCCTGCAACAAATTTTAATAGTGAGAGAAAAAAAATATGCAAATTTTAGTATTCCTTTTTTTAAAGATAAAAATATGGTTATTATTGTAAGAAAAGATGATAAAAGTTTTTTAAGTTCAGCATGTTCTGATGAATTATTAAAGAATAAAGATTTATAATTACTTAAAAAATTTGCTATTTTTTTGAAGATTCAATCGTTCAAAAATTGCTGAGTTATAGGAACTATTCCCCTTCTATGGATGCTCAAAAAGAATCCATAAGTTTATTAATTTCCTCAATAAATAATTTGAAAATGATAGAAATAATCTCAAATAATGAAGCAGATTATTTTTTTATGGGCGGAAATTAATTTGAATTTATTTTAACCTATTTGCCGAATAAATCTAAAAATCTTGGAATTACTCCTCTAACAAATGCAACATCAAGTTCTGTCCGTCATTTTATGCGCACTTTGAGAGTGGATTAAGATAAAATTGAAAAGATTAATAAATCTATAAAAAAAATAATACAATCTCGTAATTAATTCAAATTTAGTTTTTTATTGGTTGCAAATTTAAAATTATCTGAACTTCATCAGAAATAAATGAACCATATATTATATTAAATTCTTTTCTATTAATGATACATGAAATTTGAAATTTATCTTGATCATCACTTTTTATACCAGAAAAAGTAACCGATTTTGTGATACCCTTTATAGTGAGATCTCCCGTAACTTTGAAATTCATTTGTTCTCCTGTTAAGTTTTTACCAACAAATTTCATATTGGGGTACTTCGCAACCTCAAAAAAATCTTCACTTTTCAGATGCTTATCTCTTGACTCGCTGTCTGTGTCGATTGAACTCGTTTCAACTATGCCTTCAATTTTTGAATTTAAAAAATTATCAGATAATTTTAGATTGCCTTTAAATATATTGAATTTTCCGCTTACATTCATAAATCCCAAATTTTTTATTTTAAACTCTACTTTAGAGTCTTTTTGATCAAAAATGTAATTACCTGCTTGCAATGCATTAGCATTACTAATTAAAAGTAATAAAGCTGAGATAATTAATGATATAGAGAAGAATCGATTCAATTTTGTCATTTTTTCCTCAAGTGAAGATTATGTAATTTAATTGTATTCTATAAGTAGCTCAATAACAATTTTTTTGACAAAGAAATGAATTGAAACCGCTTTAAAATTTTGCCATTATCACTTTTGGAAAAATAAAATGCTAAAGGAGAAAAATATGGATCCTCGCCCTCCACGTACACCATGGCTGTTACCTTACTTGTCTGTTCGTGATGCTAAACAATCTTTGGATTTTTACAAAAAAGCTTTTGGCTTTAAATCAAAAACTAAGCCAGGTAAGGATGGACAGATTCATCATGCAGAAATGACTTATAAAAATATCACATTATTTATGTTTGCCCCAGAAGGAGCAATGGGAGATAAAGCAAAATCTCCCGCTTCGAGTTTAAATCCACCACCAAATATGCTTTACGTGTATGTTGATAACGTCGATAAATTTTACAAAAATGCAATTGCAAACGGTGCACGTGGAACAATGGAGCCTGAAGATACATATTGGGGCGACAGGATGTGCGCTTTGGTAGATATTGATGGATATGCTTGGGGATTTGGTAAGTTAATTAAAAAGAAAACTTCAGCAAAAAAATCTTCCAAAAAGAAAGTAACAAAGAAAACGACGAAGAAAATGTCAGCTAAAAAATCGTCTAAAACAAAAAGCGTTAAAAGTACAAAAAAGAAACCTTCCAAAAAGAAAGTTTCTAAGAAAAAATCTGCAAAGAAAAAATGAAATAATAAATTTTAATTTATCTGAAAATTTTCTTTTTTTAATGAATAACCCCTTAAATAAAATAGGGTTTTATTTCCTCTTATAAAAATCTAAAAGAAACTATTCTACACTTTAACTTTGAATATTTTTAAGATCTGGAATATGCTAAGCATCCATTAAAACTGAGTTCTGAAAGAATTGATATGTTTTATAATTAATTATAAATATATAATAAATTTAATGGATCTGTTGTTTATTTAAATGAATCACCTTAAACAATTTGGTAGAACATTTATTGTCAAAGAATTATTTGTATTCGTTTGAACAAGCGAATTTAAAAAATTTTGAGAATTAGCTTTAATGTCATAAATCATGATACCTGCAAAATTATTATTTAAAGTATATTGATTCACTGAAGATGGGGAGGGGTAATTTATATTTGTCCAACTGCCTAGCAGTAAATTTTCTTTTTTCATACCGTAATTTAAGTATGGATTTAATCTTCCTGCAAAATTATTCGATGAATAAGTCATTTCCCATCCAAAGTCCAAATACTTTGCCAATTTATGATTTGAAAATTCGAAAGAATCCGAAAATAATGCTTTTGACAAAATTTTATTTTTGAATGCGGGATCTGCTTTAATCAACTGAGCAAGATCGGCGAGAGAGTTTTCATTTGTAGAGCAATTGGAATACTCATCATCGATATCGACTCCATCAAGTTTATATTTATTTACAATTTTGACAATGTCTTTTGCAAATTTGATCTTACTTAGCGTATTTGTCATACAGGCCCAACCTGCGTTTTGATGGTTTCCAAGCAAAGTAATTAAAACTTTTATTCCTTTTTTCTGTAAGTCCTCTATTTGTTTGTAATCATTACTCAAAAGATTCATGACTTGCGGATTGAAATATATAACAGGATTGTTTGGATTATCCCCATTGATATTCGCAGCGAAAATTGATGTCATTTGAATCAATGGTTGATTATTGTCTGAGCGGACAAAACAGCCAACATTAGACAATTGATTCGAATTGACTTCTACGTATGACATCACCAAATGGGCATTGGCATGAGTTATAGAAGATAAAGAAGCAAAACTTACAAATAAAAGTTTTTTCATCAAATACCCTTTTAGCTTATTGTTATCTTTATATAAAATAAATAAATTTAAATAAAAATAATGATTGTATTGACTTATAAGATATCAAGGGATTTGTTTCGAGTCTATTTATTTTAATTTTGTCTATAATAGAATGCTTAAACTTTTTGCAACCAGCGGACTTCGAGTTTTAGTTCAACCCCATCGACACGGCATTCAATTTCTTTTTCATTGTCTTCAATAATTTTTATTTTTTTAATAACCGTTCCTCGTTTAATAACCATCGAGGAACCCTTTACTTTTAAGTCCTTGTTGGGTTTTACGGCATCACCATCGCATAAAATATTTCCACTGCTGTCTTTAACATCCATTTTAACTTCCTTTATAAATAAAATTTGCAAAACGAATATGCAAATCTAGGATGGAGTTTATCTAACAAAAAATTGTGTAAAGGTGAATCATTTATATTTGTGAGGGTTAAAAATAATTTTGACTTACAATGTCATATTTTTATGCCTATCGCTCATTTTTAAAGATTTTCCAAGCATTCATTGACAGTAAAATGTATAATATTCTATCACTATAAAGTAACTGAATTTCTATGAATCGGAAAAGGAGTGATATGAAAAAGAAAATGACAGCAATAAGCAAATTAATAATTTTAACTGCTTCGTCTTTATTATTAGCGTCTTGTATGACAATCTCAGAATTGGGAGAGCAGACTTCGTTAAGTATTGATAGAAATGTGTCACTTAATAAAATTAAAGTTATAGTCTTTCCAATTACGAGTCAGACAAATAGTAGCTTTAATAACACTTTGCTCGATGCTCAGTTTATTACAATTTGGGAAAAAAACATTGGTAAGGAGAATGTTATACCTGCTTCGTATTTATCTTTAAAAGAAAACGCCAATGCACGTGCTGCCCTCGATATTATTTATCAGTCTATTAAAGAAAATAAACCTTCGAAAATAAAAGGCACAGTTGCAGAATCCTTTATTTCAGACATTTCAAGTAAATATGGGCATTATCCAATAGCTTTTGCAATGATTTCTGCGGACAAGGATTTTTATGATTTAAATGGAAACATAACTACCCAAATGGGTCTTTTAAATCCAAATAATTATTCTTGGAAATGGATTGCAGAAAGAAAGTTTAAGAATAATTTACTCATTGTATCCTTTGAAGATGCTGTCTTGCAAAGCATTAAATCTTCTGTAAGTGATTTAAAGAAAGACAATGATGATAAATTATATTAAAGATAAATTATTTTTTTCCGGAACTTTTAGCTTCAACTATTTCTTTGAGTTGTGTTAAACCTTTTTCAAACTCGCCACCAATAACTTTATCTCTATTCATAAATACGCATGCGAGTTTATACATAAAATTCGCTTTTCCTGTCATTTCCCAAGTTACGTTTGTTTGTGTCCCTTCTTCTTTAAAAGAAAAGAGAACATCATTGACAAATGGATAAGGCTTAAACATTTCGATTTTCATGCGTACCGAGGAATTGGGTTTAGACTCTGTGATAGTTGCCTTTCCTTGGCCAACCTCTTTATTTCCATCCCAGTTCAGCATGGCACCCACACCTGTTTGATTTCCTTCAAAATTCATTTTGGCATTTGGGTCGAGTTTAGCCCAAGGATCCCATTCTGTAAATTTACGCAGATCATTCGTATATGAAAAAGGCAGTTGTGCAGAAGTGTTGACCTTAATTTCGCGGACAATGCGGAAATCAGAAGGTTGGAGTGCAACATATCCAAAAAACCCGGCAGCAATTATGATAATTATTGCTAAAACTTTAAGAAACATAAAAACCTCTCTATTTGTATCTGTTGAAAATTTTTGCGGCAGATTAGTGCATTGCAATGCCATTATTGTATGGCATTAATTCATTAAACTTTTAAGGTAACTGATTTTTTTTTATTTTAGGCAAACATTTTTTTGACTGTTTGTTTTTTTCTGCGCAATGCACTGTGAACCTCTCGTTCCCTCAAGGGAATGAGAATGATGACTCATTTATTATAATGGTTAAAAAAATCTTAAATAATAAGATTTTTCTCAATCAATGATATTAAATTTATTTTTGTTTCAATCCATTGTTTGGTGAGAATCGGTGAAGTTTCTCCTATAGAGCTGACTTTTTCTAAGAGTGGATATGTGCTTGCCTCTTGGCGGCGTAAATTTTTATCAGTTTCTACAGGTGATAAGCTTCCTTCTCCTTCAAAGGAGAGTCGGAGGTTTTTTATAATACCATCTGGAAACGTTTCTATAAGATAATTTACTACTGGATATATTGTGTTTAATGGCAGAGATTGGGCTCTGAGTAGAGCCCATTTAACCAAAACATTGAGTCCACGTAAAACATCGTATAAATAAAAACGAGGAAAACAGAGTTTAAGCCACTTGTTTTCATTGAGTTTTTCTTCAGCATTGTGTTTTGTATTTGAGCCGTGCATGACTTTACGGTCAATTAAAAATTGTCCACATTTATCAAGAAAAATAAGTTCTTCGTTTGTCCATGCTCTCTTGGTATATAACAAAATAGATTCGAAGGGAGGAATAGTTCCTACCATTGAGCTTGGGCACTCATCTTTTTGTAAATATGCAGTTTCATCGCAATTTAATCCCCCATCCGACATCTGATATTTGAGAAACCAAGGTCGAATCCATGGTAAATCTTTATCAACATTAACTCCTCTTGCGGATAAAACTTGATAAATACAGCCGAGAGCGCAGTGACATGATGATGCAAATGGCAAATAAAGATCCCCAGGATTTTCGTGTGGGTGTAGCACAAAAATCTTTATTGGCAATTTATTAAGAGCTATAATCAACTTTTCAATAATTTCGCTTGGTATTTTTTGGGTTTCACCTAATTCATGCAGCAATAGCATATGCCACCAGGGACTGTTCCATTTGGGCCAATAAGCATCGATACTTAAACTTTCTCTCGCAATATCTGAATTTAGATATTGGATCGAATTTTGAATTTCCTGTTCGAATTTTAAAATATTGAAAGAAGAAATTTTGGGGGAAGAAATAAGTAGTTCTTTAAATTGTAAAAGAGTTTGCATGATATTCACTCCTTCAAGTAATATTAAAATAGTTTTAAATCTTTATATGAAATATTAAGTTTTGTCTATAATCTAGCAACTAAACTTTAAATGTTTATTATATTTTCTTGTTTGATATAACAGTTAAAAGACATTGGTAAAATGAGAAAAAATATTTCTATTTAATTTCTATATTATTTTTGCTGAAAGCAATTAATTCAATCTTCTTCAAACGCGGCATTTTTTTGATTTCCCACTCGCGTTTAGATGCATCTGAGCGCGTTTGAAAGTTTTCATTATAAAGTATTTTTTCAGGCGCAGAGAAACGAAAAAACTTAGCCCCTTTTTTTCCACTGATATGTTCTGTAAGTCTTCGTTCTAAATCAGTTGTTATTCCTGTATATAGCTTGCCAGAAGTAGATTCAATGATATAAACAATCCATCTCAATATATTCTCTCCAATAGAAACCACTTAATATTTTGCAAAATGCAAAATACTTTTTATAGTAATATAAATATAAACTATTTATCAAGTCTTTGAGACTGATTTAAAAACGAATGAAAGCAAATTTAATCAACAAAAATTGAATTATTTTGAATAGATACTGGTAGTTTTATGTTAGCTTTTTTCAATTCGTTCTTGCTAAATACAAAAATTCCTTCTTGCAAATAAACGGGTAAAATATTTCCTAGTATTAAATTTTTATCTTTGAAAATTTTTTCTGAAACTTCTGCCGCTGCTTTCCCTTGACCTGCGCCTGTCAGAACGAGTCCCCCCATGGCCTTATTTTTTCCAACTGCGAAATCCCAAAAAGCAAACAATGGTATTGTTGCATTATCAGAAGTCCATTTAATGACATCATTAGAATCTACATTTTTTGAATTTTCATCAACTAAAGTATGGTATAATCCAAGAGCAATAGCATCATATTTTTTAGCGCTATGTAAAATTATATTTTTCCATTTATCAAATTTATCTACTAAAAAAATGTCAAATTTAACATCTGAGAAAACCACGCTTGACTTGCTTAAAAAGAAATCTTCAAAGACAATTTCAGAAGTTCGATCTTTATCAAATAGTATTAGTACATTTTTGGCTTTTGGAATAATATCTTTTATAAATAAAGCGGATCGTCTTATCAATGGTCGTTCAAGTATTCCTGTTATATATTTTGGTGTGGTTTTAAAATAAACTCTTGGATTATTATTTATTCCTAAGTAAACTGTGCGGATTTTCTTTTCTTCAACTTTAGGGCCCAAGTACTTCAAAGCGGCATCATCACCCAAAATAACAAGAGTAGGATTTATTTTTAATATAAAATCCAAGCCTTTGAGAGCCGCAGCTTCATGCTGAGATTTTGGTAGAACTTTAGTATTCATTTCAAATAAATGGATTTTATAACGTGAACCCAGTTTTTTAATTATTTCATTGGTATAATCAATGTCCCATTTGAATTTCTTACTATAACTTTCAATAACAACGATGTCCTTTTCTCCAGCAAAGACGTAATTGGATATGAGAAAGAATAGAATTATTATTTTCCAAATATATTTGATCATTTTTACCCCAAGTTGTGTAATTAATTATTTTAGGATACTTTTTTTTTACGAATATAACTAACCGTATTTTTTTGACGAAGTCTAAATATATTTTTAAAAATTAAAAAATATATGTTAATTATTATTTAATATTAATAATTTATTATCTTTTTTTATTAAAAATTGAGGATAGTAATTTATTAGGAATATAATTCTATAAAAATTCAATCCAGAAGGTTGACGGATGAATCGAAGTGCAGCTTGAAGTGAAATATATATAATTATCTTTTTAAAAATAGCTTAATATGTTTCATAAAATTTTTATTATAAGAATATATGATAATTATTTTGTTCTTATTTTAATTGCATTATTTTTATTTATAAGCGAAAAATTTGCCTTTTCTTTGAAATGTTCTTAAGAAAAACCAAAAGCAGGTTTGTTAGTGCCAATTACTAACTTGCTCGCGATTTGATGATATGTTGAAAAATATTCGCAGTGCTCTTACTTATAAAGATAAATTATATGCACTTCCATTTTATGGAGAGAGCTCAATTACATTTTATCGAAATGATTTATTATAAAAAGATGGACTTACTATGCCCAATAACCCAACCTATAATGATATTCTAAAGTTTTTACCCCTTTTGCATGATCCAAAAAAAGGAGTTTATGGCGTTTGCTTTAGAGGGGCATTGATTTGATCTCTTTCAAAATGGAAAATGTGCCATTTGGATATGCTCTTTAGCAGTACCCGTTTCTTCAAAATATCAAGCAGAGGCTGTTAAGTTTATCACTTGGGCAACGTCGCCAGAATATAATGATCTTGTGGCTAAGACAAATGATTGGCTTTCTATTTCTCCTGGAGCAAGAGCTTCTACTTATAAGAGCAAAGAATACTTAAAATTGGCGCCATATGCGCTACAAACGATCGAATGCGCAAATCAATATGGGCAAACTTTAAAACCTGTCCCCTATGGAGGAATTCAACTTATTTATATTCCGGAATTTCCTGTATTAGTGACTAAATGGAGTGAACTTTTGATAGATATAATTATAAATAAAATCATAATTAAAAAAGCCGTAAAAGAAGAACAGAGTTTTGCAGTCGAAGTGATGAGAGCATCAGGATATATCAAATCAAAAGTGTCATTTTTTAATATTTTGAATTTTCGATAAATAACTAGTAAAATAAAGTAACTAAAAATTTTATTTTACTGGGAGGTGATATGTTTAGGAAAAATGTTCGAATTTTATTGCCTGTTTTACTTTCTAATTTTTATTGTTCGTTTTCTCACGCAGAAGATGAAGTAAAGCCTTTCGAAAATAATAATGGTTATGAGCCAAGTAAACAAGAATATAATGGGCCAAAATTTAAATTAAGTTTTAATTATCCAAATAGTTCGAAACCTGCTGAGAATACGCCTTGGCGTACAAGTATAAAAAATGAACGTATCACAGTAAATAATGCTGAAATATACACAGAGGCTTTAAAAGATGCCGTAAGTAAAGATATGCGCGTCTTAATTCAGAACTATCCAGAGTGGAATGCGGATGATCGCGGTTGGTATAATGAACCTTGGTTAGGGAGAGCATATAAGAATAATTTAAAACCAAAAGAGGAAAATCCAAATCCAAAATTGCGTGAATCTATTCACGGTATGTATGTAGGGAGTGATCTATTAAATAAAAATTTATTTAAGGGTACAGGTCTAAAAAAATCTTTTACTACCTATGTTTTAACATATTATGATGAAACTGCAGCTCAGACACTTTATAAAGTCTGGGGTAGAGATGCTCAAAATGCGAATATCGATAAAGCGGCTTCACAATTTCTTGAGGGTTCTCTTATTGTAAAAGCAGCATTTACGACGGCTGGTCCAGAGATTTGGACAGCTATGAAAGGAACCCAAGCTTGGCCTCTTTATATTTCAGTGGACGCAACTAAAAATGGGAAAGCGGATGCTGTTTTACCTCCTAAGGTAACGCAAGCGTATTTTATGCAATTTGATATCATAGTTAAAGACTCAAAGTCATCGCCTAAAACAGGTTGGGTTTTTACTACACTTGTTTATGATGCAAATGCACCAGGAAAAGATGTTTGGGATAAAATGGTTCCACTTGGAGCACAATGGGGAAATGATCCAGACATAAACAGTGCAAATAATTCAAAAGCAAAGCTGCTTGAAAATTGGATCAATCCCAAAGCACCCAAATATGCAAAAATGACTTTAGGCTGGGGAGGGCGACTCTCTGGACCTAATGATGGGGCTGTTAATGATATTGTCTATCAAGATAGAAATGGAAAAAATGTTTATGCAAAAAATGCACAAAACTCGGGTTGTATGAGTTGTCATAGTTCTGCGCAGTGGGATGCAAAATCAACAATGGGAATGAATTCTTTTCTACTTCCCGCAACAGAAATGCCTGCAAAATCTGATAAAAATTTTCTTGTCTCGCCTGCTCCTGGCTCAATGGCATGGATGAAGTGGTTTCAAAGCAATCCTGGATATGTGCCAATGGACGCAGGCAGCGTCGCTTTTGATTATGATATGGTATTTACATTTAAATCTTTCCCACTATGGCTTTCTGCAAAAACGCAAAAGAAACATTTACTCTTAGGTGTTGGCCGGAGTGGAAAAAGTCTTATAAATATGAATTACAATGGGAAGTGATTACATTTTTTATCTAGCATTGTTAAAAGACACCCCCCTAAATAATGTTAGAAGCTGTCCAACATAATTAAGCCACCAAGTAATCATTATGAATATTGAATTTTTTAATAAATATTAAGCAATGTGCTATCCATATAAAATTCTCAAATAGTTTTCCATTTGTCGGCCAATTATATGTCCTTGCCAAAGAGTAAATGAATTCACTGCCAAGCTTTTTCTCTAAGACCACAGCATTTTTATCTGCCAACCTAATAAATCATTATTAACATCTGAGTCTAATTTTAAAACACCTTTATCAACAAGTTTAATAGCTATCATAGCAGATATTGGTTTTGCCATTGAGCCAAAGTTGAATATTGTATTTTCATCAATTAATAGTTTTTTTTTGCAGATTTATAGACATTTGCATATGTTCAATCAATTTTATTTTTATCGATAAGAGCAATGCTAACTGCAGGCACTTTATAGAATTCTTTTGCCTGATCAATATTCATAGGTTTGTTTTTAGCGGATACTGAAACTTTATTTGCAATAATTTCCATTTTTTCAATACAAAAGGAATTTTTTGGAAGAAATAATATCGCAAAAATAATAACAATGTTGAACTTCATAGGATCTCCTGGAAAAAATATATTTTAATTTATTTTAGGTATAAACAGAATTTATCTGTAATTGAAATATAGAGAAGGAATTCAAGTATGGCAAGATAAAATTTGATTTTTAATATTCACTATAGTAAAAATATACCTAATAAATGATTTTTTTTAAAATAGCTCGATTTGCTCAGAAAGGATTGCAAAAATGATGAAGTTTTATTTTTCAACCTCCACCTGTTCGACAGCATGTCACATTGCACTTGAAGAACTTTCCCTCGAGTACACTCCAATAGAAGTCAGTTGGAAAAGGGATCTGAATGTATCAGAGCTAAATAAATTGAATCCCTTGGGAGCCGTGCCAGTTCTTATTTCAGCGCAAGGAAAAACCTTGACTCAAAATACAGCTATACTTGAATATCTCGCAGATCAAAAACCATCAGCACAATTACTTGCTGGCAATGGAACTTGGGAGCGATCTGAAACCATGAGCTGGGTTGCTTTTGTGGCTTCGGATCTACAAAAAGCATTTACTCCATTTTTTCAAGTAAAAGATATTTCTCAATCGGAAACAGCACAAACAGAAATAAAAGACTTTGCTGCAAAAAAAATTAAAACATTCTTGGATCATATTGAGAATAATTTAGCTGGAAAAAATTATATTACAGGCAATCAATTTACTATAGCTGATGCTTATTTATTTACGATTATAGGATGGACTAAATGGGTAAAAATAAGCACTTTAGAATATAAAAATATTACAAACTATATGAAGCGTGTTTTTGATAGGCCTGCAGTACAGAGTGTTTTGAAGAAAGAGAATATGCTAGACTATTTGCAGTAGTGTTTTAATGAAGTATGTTTAGAAAAAAGTCAAAAAAATATTAATAAAAATTTTCATTATTTAAAGTTGTTCTGCTTTATGTGTGTTCCGTTAAAAAAATCATAAATTCGGAGGCTAGTATGATGAATGAAAATATATCTGGACAAAATACCACGGAGAAATTTCAGGATATTCAAAATTTGAGTTCGCTAAAATTAGGGTGGTTTAAAATTACGCCGATTGGTGAACCCAAAATGTACGCAAATGGCAATCAACAATGTAAAGTTGAAATTCAAATTGAAAAATTAATTTTTGATGAAAAAAATAGTATTTGGTTAAAACAATCTTTGACAAGTGCAGAAATAAGCAGCATAAAGATTGCGGAATTTTCATCAAATGTCTTAGCCTCTTTACCCAATGGCTGGTATAAGGATGATACAAAAAATAAATTTGATATTGGTTTTATTTCGGGAACATTCTCTGAAATGGATGAATTCGGTTTCGACGTCAATAATGATGAAAATTTTGCACAAAATTCGATAGAAGATGGATCTTTAAACGTAACTGAAAGAGCTTCTTATCAAGTTTTTACTCGTTTTCTTCGTTGTGCTTCTTCAGTTCCCATTCAACCGCAAAAGCTTATGGCGACAATAAGGCTTGACAATGGCGAAACCTATTCTACTCATTCCGTAAGTGATGAAAGTTACGTGACAATCACTCCCATCGCTCCTTATAGAATAAATGTAGGGAATCTCCTGAATCATCGCAGGGATGACGCCTATACTGCGAATGGATATGATGTCGATATTTATTACTGGCAATTACCATATAGCTTAAGAATATTAGAAGAAGTCTATTCTGGACAAGGCCATACTTCTTCGAAACTTTTGTATTTTACCGACAAAAAGCCAAAATCTAAAAGATTTATATGTGCAACCATTAAGTCTAATGTATCATACCTTACAATAAAAGATATTGTTGATTATGTAAATGATACCAGCAGTGTTAATTTAAAAGAAAATAATCAATTTATCCGTGCTTTGCGGTTCGCATTTAACAGTCACGTGAGCACAAACTACGACAATAGACTGAGCTACAATATAACAGATAATTTTGGTTGCGTTCATAAATATATTTTTAACAGCATTGAAAACTTCAACATGCTTACTATTTCAAACGGCTAAATTTCCTTTTCTATTAAATAATTTACATGAAATAGATATTTTTATTTCATGTAAAAATATATGGAGAAATCATGACAACAAATATTTATTCCAATGCGTTTAATTTTAGTTCCTATTCAAATGGTTCGGTAGATTTACGCACAGGACAATACAGTGCTGTTATTAAATTAGCTACGATTCGTTCTTCAAGTTCTTTAGAATCTTCAAGAGATATTTCGCTTACTTTTTCTATGATGAATACAAATAATGAAGGTTTTGGCAAGGGCTGGAGCCTAGGCAGAAGTGAGTATAATACAGCAAATTCAATTTTTCAGCTGTTAAGTGGCGGATCCTTTCGCTCTGAACCCATGCCCCCCGAAGGGTATTCTTTTCGCTTTAAAGATAAAAAACTAAAAGATATTGTAGTTAACAAAATTGCAAATGATCGGATTGAAATAATTTATAAAGATGGGATTATTGAAACATTACAAAGACCAAGTCCTTCAGCAAATTATAAAACCTATGAAATTATTTTTGAAAATGGAGAAATATATAGATTTTATTACACTCCCAATGAGCAATTGCAAAGAATTTCTAATGTTCAAGCAAATAAAGATATCCTTAATTTAGAGTATTCGAGTAATTTAGTACAAAAATCACATACACTGGTTGAAAATAATAAAAAATCAACTATTGCATATTCTTATCAGAATAATTTACTGATGACTGTGTCTGTGCCTTACGATGCTTCAGTAAATCAGCCGAATCTGAATTCTTCCAATAAATATGAATACCAAACATTTTCTACCAGTGGTTTTACTGCAATAAGAAGAATAACAAACCCTCTGGGTGGACAAGAATTTATCTCCTATCGAGAAAATGGGCATAACTTTGATAATAATACATACATTCCATATGTGAGTCAGTGGGAAAATAATCCTGCGGCAGGCCAGCCAAGCTCCGTGAAAATATATAGCTATAGTCAAGGACAAAACTTTTTAGGTTATCCTTTTTCAGGAGGTGGGTTTCTGCCTTATGAAGATAATCTTTACTTAAAAGTAGGAACTTATGACTATTGGACGGAAGAAAAAACCATAGAACCAAATAATGAAACTATTGTTTATGGATCCATTAAAACAACCTATAACAAATTTCATTTATTAAAAGAAGAAATATTACAGAGAGGGCATGCTCAAACTACAAAAGAAATCACTTACAATGAAATTGCGGGGCGGCTTTTTCCAGAGCAACCCGCCAATTTACAAAATCCCAAAAAAATTGTTACCCGTTATAAACTTCTGAGCTCGGGAGCTTCGCGGGAAGAAACAACTTTTATTGAAACCGATGATTATGGTAACACACTGTCACAAATTGAAAACTCGGGAATTAAATATCAATATATTTATTATCCACAAGGAGGAGAAGGAAACAATTGTCCGCCCGATCCTTTTAAGGCTTTTAGTCGTTTTCTAAAACAAGAAATGATTATACCGGTAAATAATGATGGACCGACAAAAACAACAAATCATACATATACAAAGTTGATGATAAATGGAACAAAAGGATACTTTGTAGTTCGCAATAAAGAAGTTGTAAATAATATTGTAACTACAGAATTTATTTATAATGATATGAAAGACAACTTATCTTTGCATGGCAGACTGAAAACATCTATTTTGCGTATGAATAACCAAACCTCGACAACTCAGTTTTCTTATAGTTTATATGGAGATAACTTAACAGAGACAAGAAGAGTCTCAGTGAGTGATGGGACTTGGTCTGAGACCTCTCGCCAATTATCTCAAGTGACAAATCGATTGTATGCGATTCAAAGAGCAGATAGAGCATCTACTATTACTATGGGGTATGATATTCTTGGTCGTGTGATATCTGAAATTGTTTCTCCTGGAACAGCTTACGAAGCCAAACGTTTTTATTCCTATCAATTTGCCTCTGCAAATGAACCCGCAAAACTTATTTCTACCGATGCAATGGGCAAGAGAACTGTGACTCGTTACGATGGATTGGGTCGTCCTGTTTCCATGGCTGAGTTACAAAGTAATAATTCAGAAAAAATTGTTAAAACTCTGCATTACAATCGATTGGATCAATTGACTGAAGAAGTTATTATAGATAATTTCAATGCGCGCGATGTCAGATTGTCTACACAATATAGTTATAATTCCTGGGGTAAACTCAGCCAAATAAGAAATCCCGACGGATCCGTTTTTATTTCTGAAGAAAATCCTCTAGAAAATACCAAAACAGAAGGGGCTCTTGGAGGGAACAGAACAGAAACACGCTTTAATAAATTTGGACAAGTCGAAAGCGTAACAGAAATTGGCACAAATAATGAAAGATTACAAACTCAAATTCGTACATATGATGGCTTAGGAAGAAGCAAATCTGATAAAGATATAAATGGTCACACTGTTTATTATACTTATGATATTTTTGATAGACTGATTCAAGCACATACCATTCCAGCAAATAACAGCGCACCTGCCCGTACAATTAAATCTGAATTTGCAGAGTATACCACTTCTTCACTCGCAAAAACGGTAAGCGTAGATAATAAAGTTGTTGGTGCACGCACATACGATGGTATTGGAAGATTGATGTCTGAAAATAAAGGAGGAGGGCAAACGTCACGCTTTGAATATTCAGCAGGTTCTTTTCTCCCTTCAGCTTCTCTTTCACCACGTGGTTATAGGAAAAATTTAATTTATAACCTTGAGCTTTCTGCATTGAGTCGTTTTGAAATTGAAAATCAAACTACCAATTTTGACTATCATTCTATTTCTGGAAATATGACAAAGGCACAGAATTTGCATTCAACTCGTAATATTCAATATGATGATTGGCAACGTCCAAGTAAAGAAATATTTAGTATTGACGGGAGAAACTATGAATCTGGATTTGTTTATTCACCAGCAGGGCGATTGTTACGTTACGATTCCTCTTTGGGTGATACAGAAAATCGTGTTTATGATAACTATGGTCGGCTAGAAAAAATAAGTGCGAATCATTTTAATGTATTTTGTTATTACGACAATTTAGGGCGCATGAATAGAGTGACTGTTCATGAAGGTCATTTTCAAGTTGAAACCACTCTTTCTTTTGATAATTTTGGGCGCGAAGCCAGTCGGAGTCTGAGACGTGATGGGGCTTTATTGCAAACAATTTCTCTCTCTTATTACCCAAATGGTCAAATATCACAGAAAAAAATTGGTGATGCTCGGGGCAATATATTATGTGATGAAGTTTTTTATTATGATGCATATCGACGACTGATTTCTTATCAATGCAATGGAATAGAATATCCACTTGATTCGCATGGCCGTAAAATAAAGAAACAAGATTTTACTTTTGATTCTTTAGATAATATAACGCGTGTTGTCACGCAATTTCTAGATAATAGCGAAAATATATGCACACGTACTTTTAGTCAGGCAAACCCTTCTCAGCTTGTGCAGGTTTCCTTTTCCAATCCAAACAGTCAACATGTTTTGCAATACGATGCTTCTGGAAATCTTTTAACCGATCATAAGGGACATGGATTTCAATATGATGGTCTTGAACGGATGATTTCTACTTCACTTGCAGGAAATAAACTCTGTGAATATCAGTATGATGCAGAAGGACGTCAAATTGGTCAGAGAGTCGCGAATCAAGATCCTCTATATTTGCATTATTTAAATAATCAACTTATCGGCGAGACACAAGGTAACAGTAAGTTACGTTACCTGAGTGATAATAATAAAATATTGGGTAGGAAAATTGAACAGTCTGGTGAGTTCATTTCAGAATTAAATATTTTGGATGATGCAGGGAGTGTTAAGAAAGTTTTATCGACAAATTCAGCGGATAATTCTTTAAGAATTTATACTCCGTACGGTGAATGCAACAATGACCAAGATGATCCTTCGGTGCCTCTTATCAAACGCCATAACATTGGATTCAATGGATCGAGACTCGATCCGATTGCGAATGTGTATCATCTAGGGAATGGTCAACGTGCCTATAGTCCGGAATTAATGGTTTTTCTTTCGCCAGATCCATTGAGCCCCTTTGGTAAAGGTGGATTGAATTCGTATTCATATTGCAACGGTGATCCGATTAATAATCAAGATCCAAGTGGATTGTTTTGGAGTATGTTTAAAAAAGTACTTGGTCTAGCTGTGAGTTTGGTTATTTTAGGTATTGCCATTGCTGCAGCTGTGCCAACGGGAGGGGCTTCTCTTTCAATTCTTGCTGTGGTGGGTGCGATTGGCGCAGGACTTGGGGTTGTCGCCTCGACATTGGATGTGGCAGCTGAAGGTGTTTCTATGGTTGATAAAAAACATGGTTCGGACAACTCGAAGCATATTCGCAATCTAAATATTGCTGCATTTTCGTTTGGAGTGGCTTCGGCAGTCTTATCGGTGGGAAGCAGTGCGAAAGGTATTGCAAAAACGGCACTTGGACGGACAAAAGTATACGATTTAAATAGAATTGCGAAAGTTGATTTATATCGCTCTGGGAATTTACCCGCTTCTTTTTCAATGTCATATGCAAAAACTGCTTATACTTCTGTGAAATTAGGGATTCCTCATATTGGAACAATCATGCGCTATGGACCGCTTGTCAAACAGGTAGTTTCTTCTGCATATAAAATTCAAGATCTTACAAGCAGAGGATTAAATCTTTTTTCTGATTTTTCTGCAAACTCTCAAAATGAGTCAAATTCATTCGCAAGTGGTTCTGCAGAAGGGCATATGAGCCCAATAAATGGATTTTCAGATATTATTGAGCGCAATTTGAATTTTTCGGATGAACTTGAACAGCAAGCTTCTATCATTCGTTCTTCAGCTGCAAATGATTTATATTCAACCTCAATATGAATTTGCAAGAGGGATTAAAATCCCTCTTTTTCAAAAAGGTTGAATATATAATGAAATAGGTGAATTCACATAATCTTCTTTATTAAATTCATTGTTTAAGATTGAAAATACATTGTTAATTTTATCATAGGCTTCTTTGTCGAGTGACTCAAAGCCTTGTCTGATATAAGCTTTGCCTTTTTTTCTGTCATAATACCCCATGACATCTGCCCAATCAATACCACCTGGTACGGCAAATTCTGACTCGCCAAAATCATAATATCTAACACCACCTTCTACATACATAACATAAAACCAGTTTCTAGTGGCAGACTCATGGTAATTTAACAAAAATCTGGGTGACGCCGTTGTAGAAATAAATCCTGTGTATGTATAGTCTTTGCGAACATGTTGTTCAAGATTTAATTGATTGTTTAAATATTTGTAAAGTGAATATTTAATTTCGGTAACATCCATTTTTTCAATCTCATCATTACTAAGATCACTTAATGGAGGGATATATGGTAGTATATTGCTATATGAATTGAGTTCAAGCGATACTTTTTCAAGATCATAATCATTTCCAGTTAGACTTATATACTTATTTAACAAAAGTTCTATTTTCGCAACATTAGGCTTCACATTCATTGTTCCATAGGGCCAAAAGCCACCTAAATCTTGAATGCCACAATTCATTTTATCTTTTCTCTTATTAAATTTTCTGCAAAGTTTATTTTTATATGGAACATGCGGAGCTCGGTCATCGACTCTAAAAGTATAACCGCTTGTTCTTGAATAATCATAATCTGTATTTATATTACCCTCAAAGACTTGAGGGTTTCCAAAAGAATGATTGGGATAATTAAAGTTACCTGAGTGATTTTTTGCAAATGCGCTTGGTATGATATCATTTGGAAAGTTTTCATCCAATTGAGCATTTGCATTGAGTTCCATATTTATAAAATCTTTACCCAATTTTGAAAGCGAAATTCTACCTTCAGATGATTCCTTACCCCAACCATTCAAATTAAAAATATACGTTTCTTCTCTTGAATCTATAGAGTAATTCACAATTAATTGAGCTGTTTCGTTATGTATTGATTTTGGTTTAAAAAAAATGGGGATACTGCAATAATCTTGAGGATTAATTATGTGCCTACAATTTGCTTCATTTTCATCGCTTTTTAGACTAAAACTATTTTGAATATCATTTGTGATTTTAAAAGAAGAGATTGTTATAGGTATTGAATTTTTACTTCTTAAATGGAATGTTCTCGTAAATCCATTTTCAATTAATATCTCACCAAAATTTCCAGATAAATTTTCTATAGTTATTTCTGCTATTGGCGAAATATTTTCAGGTATTATTTCTCTAGAAAATGCATTGATATTCCAAGATGATATAGCAATTAAACTCGCAAGAACAGGTAAGTTTTTTTTAAAATATTTCATTTAAGAATCTTTCTGTAATAATATTTATTTTTATTTATAATAAAAATATTTGACAAACATATTTCAACTTTTACGTTAAACAATAAAAAAAATAATTTGTCAAATATTGTAAAAAATAATAAAAAAATAAATAATACAAAAAGTTAATTCTAAATGACCTTAATTATTAATAAAATATCTCTCAATTTTTAGAATAAAAATCCAAAAAAATAATCCGCGATGGAAAATAAAATATATTAATAGCTACTAATTTTATTATTCCGTATAACCTATTTTATCGACTTCATAATAACCCTCTTTTGGCAATGGCTCCGCTAAATCAAATAAATATTTATGTTCATTATAAAAATACTGTGGATTAAACGGATTTAATTTTTCACCTGTTTTAAATTTATGCACTAAGTCAGGATTTGCTATAGATGACGTGCCAAAAGCAATAGCATCTGCAACTCCATTTTGAATCGCAGTTTCTCCTGAATCTTTAGTAAAACCTTCATTTAAAATAAACGCACCTGAGAAAAGTTTTTTTAATTTAGGAGAGATACTATCTTTTGCCGTATATTCACGCGCACATATAAAAGCAAGGTTGCGTTTTGATAATTCTGAGACAAAGTAACTAAATGTTTCGAGTGGATTGTTATCGTTCACATCGAGCAAATCGCCCCTTGGTGAAATATGATATCCAACACGACCTGCACCCCAGATATCAATCACCGCATCGACTGCTTCTAAAGGAAATCTGGCTCTATTCTCTATTGAACCACCATATTGATCTGTTCTCTTGTTTGAGTTTGATTGTAAAAACTGATCTAATAAATACCCATTTGCTCCATGCAATTCGACTCCATCAAAACCCGCCTTTTTAGCATTTTCTGCTGCAGTTCTGAAGCTTTCGACCACTTGTTTTATTTCTTCAACAGTCAATGCGTGAGGTGTCTCATAGAATTTTTCTGGGCGGACTAAAGATACTGTTTGCTTAGGTGCAATGGCACTGGGTGCAAGAGGGGCTTGCCCATTAAAAATAGGATCGGAAACTCTTCCCACGTGCCATAATTGCAGAACGATTGTTCCATCTTTTTCATGGACGGCATCTGTTATTTTTCTCCAGGCTTTCACTTGATCTTCGTTCCATATACCAGGGGTTCTTGGAAAGCCAACGCCAGACATATCAATTGAAGTTGCTTCTGTAATAAGCAGACCAAATGAAGCTCTTTGACAATAATATTTTTCAATCAAATCGTTTGGAACTCTTTGATAATTGGCTCGACAGCGTGTGAGTGGAGCTAAAATAATTCGATTTTTTAGTGATAAATCACCTATTTTGATAGGTTCAAATAAAATTGACATAAATAATTCCTTCTAAGTCTTTGTATTTCAGCAACGAAAATAAATTTATCGTGCGAATAGCATTTGTATATCAAATATTTTTAAATCTCGATTGTTATTTGAATAATATTTAATAGACTTCCTTATGAAAAAAGTAATTATGATAAAAAAAGATAGAGAAATATTTTTTCGAATAAGTAGTTAATATATCATAGTTTTTTTGATATAATTAAATTAATACTTGAATAAGCTATATATTGTTAAAAATAATAAATAATTTTATCTATAATATTAAGATTATTTATAAATAAAGATTCATATGGTAGGATTTTTTTTCATGTTATTTATGAATTCAAAATGACAGCTTTGTATTTCCCTGCCAAGTAAAGTCAAAATGAGTTCAGAAATAATTTTTGGTAATATTAACATTTTTTAATTAAGCAATTCCGATTTATAGATATTTGGCCGAACAATATGCCAGACAAAGTTATCTTTATTTACTGGTAAGTATCCTGTTTTTTGATAAAGCCAAGAGGCGTCAGATGTTACAAGCATAATTCGTCTCAGCTTTTTTAAGGAAGAATGCTCTAAGCAGCACTCCATTAACCATCTTCCGAGGCCGTGTCCTTGAAAATCGGGAGAAATAAATACATCACAAAGATAAGCAAAGGTTGTATAATCTGTCACAAAGCGAGAAAAACCCACGGGCTGAATATTTTTATACAATCCGAAACAGAGGCTGTTCTCTATGGATTCGCTGACAGTCTCAAGCGATATACCTTCAGCCCAGCTCGTTGTTGTGAGGAATGAATGTATAAATGCAATATCCAATTTTTTTTTGTCGGTCGAAATTAAGTACTCATCCCGAGTCCATTGCACATTCTTCTGCATATTATAATCCTGCTGTTACTATTATGTTAGACGATCATTTTCTAAACAATTGCGTTTTGAATGTAGAGAAAAATTATTTTAAATGTAAAGTGTAGATTATGATAAAATGAAAAAAAGTCAAATCGACAGTGAGATAGAGTTTTAAGCATTTTAAAATATAATAAAGAGTTTTTGAGTGCTGCAGATTATTTAATAGTGGTTATGGGTGAAATTTTTATAAAATTTTTATATGTGATTAAGGATTTATATTATTCGTGTTATTAATATTTCGATATTTTTATAAAATAATTTAACTTCAAATATGTGTCATGTTTACAGATATAATTAACAGGGTTACTATAACTTAGATTTGCTTTTCAAGTCGTAGATAAAATTAGAGAATATAGCTTTAAATGAGAGTTCTACGAAAAATATTTTCAATAAGTGGACTAAAATAAAATATTTATTTATAAAAAGAAAATTAATAATTATTCATTAGGAGATATTATGAATTTTATTGAAGCTATTAAAATTTGTTTAAAAAAATATGCTAGTATTAAAGGCAGGGCAAGCATCTCTGAATTTTGGTATTTTATCTTATTCTATTATGCAATTATTTTTATCCCCATTTTATTAGTTCTGATAATAGGTAAAAATGAGCGTGATATTTTACTTATACTTATTTTTTCAGTAGTAGGAGCTTTTGGCTTACTTCCTCCTTATATTTCTGTATCAGTGAGAAGATTGCATGATATGAATAAAAGTGGTTGGTGGTACTTTGTTTATTTAATTCCTTATATTGGTTTTTTCATTTTTATTATTATGAGTTCCCTTCCAGGCACAAAAGGTAAGAATAGATATGATTCTGTTGAGAATGAGTCTATAAATGTGGATAAGAATTTAATTGAAAAACAATGATTTATTTTTTAGATCAAATAAAAACTCTCCAGACGGTCAAGATAGAAAAGACGGTGCCTTTAAAATTTTTAGCAAAGGTCAAGATGGTGGTAACGGTGGAGATGGAGGGAGTAGTATATCAGGCAAAATTAGATTAAATTTTCCGACAAAAAAATATTTAAAGCTCAAGGGTTAACGCTTAAATATAATAATTTAATATTTTAATTAATGATTTTTTGTAGATATTTTTTTTATTAAATTATCATCTTGATAAAATCATATTGTTCTCAAATTATAAATATTGAATAATTTATCGTGAAGATTTGTATTTGTGGATTCTTTTGTGAGAGAAGTATCACTCATTACAGTTTCCTTATGTCTAAGAAACTATCATGATTTCTAAGTGGTTTAATAGCAGGGTAAAAAAAAATAAAATATAGATTAATAATGTTAAAATTTTATTTGGTTAACATATTGACAATGTTTATATTGTAAATTATCTAAAGCTTGTTCTTTACATGCGATCAAAGTTTTGTAAAAAATGAGCGATTTAATTTTTAAAATAAAATTTTATAATATTTAAGTTTTTTAATTTCTAATATTTATTTTTTATGACATTTAATATTATATTCATCCTTTTTTAAAATACTCAGACATAAAATTTTTACATAAATAGAAGGAGATAAACATTATGAAAAAATTATATCTAAAATCGATTGTCCTTGCACTTTTATTACCTACTATGAATGCATATTCATTTTCTAGATTAAATCCTCCAAATGGTTCCAGAAATTATTTAATAGATAAATCTAAATATTCAACAAATGATTCGAATGAAATAACACAGGAAACGAACTGCTCAAGTGTTCATGTGTGGTATACATTAAATAATAAAGATATGAATTACGGTTGGTTTATTCAAATCTCACGATTGTATGAAGATAATGTAAATTTTTTAGATGAATCATGCAATCAAATTGATATTAATAACAAGTTTGAAATACCTCCAAATAGAACAAGAAAAGTAGGTATGGAAGTTACAACAGAAAAATCATTTAACTCCATTTATTCTTTCACTGCGGTTAGAAATGATGGGGCATTAGCTCTTGTACCTAACCATAAATATGCTTGTATATTTGTAATTTCAGCTTATGGACCTGGACAATTGAATCGTATGGATTGGAGGCAGAACAATGCGGACTGCGTAGTCAGTAATCTTGGCACTCATTACGATCTTAAATAATCAGAATATGCTCTCAAACTTCGAGTCATTGGTAGCCAATTTCCAGAAATTAAATCCATTTCGCGATGCAAATTTTGATTCTTGATTAGTTAAAATGATTATTCCAAGATCTTTTGAAGGGATAAATCCAATAAATGATTTTATCCCATTAATATATCCTGGATGGTAAATTAAATCTTTATCTTTCTTGTTTTTCTCTTTTAGAACTCGCCACCCGAGAGCATAATATGACTCAAGTTTTCTTTTTTCATCAGGTGAGACTATGTTCAGTTTAAAAACTTTTTTGTTTAAAATAACGGGTCTCGTCATACGCTCTGCTGTCGCTTTTGATATGAGATTTGGTTTATAACCAAAAGCAAGCTTATATACTTCAATCATTCCATTAATTGAAGCAAAAATACCTGCAGAAGCTGGCGTTATTTTGGGATAATAAGGAGGAAATGGTTGTGGAATAAATTTATTTTTTCCGGCAATCTTAACTTTCTTGTGTGGATAAGCAATATTTTTTGTGATATCTTTTTTTAATAATTTTATTTCTTGAGTGTTTAATGATTTATTTAGATTTTGTATGAGAAAATTTAAATTTAATTTTTTTAAATTTAGAGCTTCTTCAATCAAGCTAAATGTAGCATTGCTATAAAGAAAACAATTTCCAGGCTTACAATTCGGCTTTTTTGTTTTTAAAATATTTAAAAGTTTAGCACGACTGATTCCCTGTTCTATTTGGTTATTCCCTGAAAAATGATAACCTGTAGAATGACTTAATATATTTGTAAAATTTACAGGATTTTTAAGGTAAGGCAATTTAAATTTTTTATCAAGATTTATTTTACCTTGTTCCACCATCAAAGCTATTGAAGTTGCAGAAACTGTTTTAGATAATGATGCTAAAGGAAATAATGTACTGTATGTGATGGGTTTCTTATTTCCTTTTTGGAAACCAGAAGTTGTTTTATAAATAACATTACCTTTATATAAGATAGCTAAAGCAAAACCTTGTTGTTGATTTTTCTCTGATTCAATATCATTGATGAAGCTTTGAATTTTAGATCTTATTTCTTTATTTTTTTTCGTTTGTGAAAAAGTTTTTTGATTGTAAAATGCATTGATTATTAATGCAGTATTAATTAATAATTTGAAAAATTTATTCATAATTTTCTCTTTTATTTACTTTGAACAGTGGAATGGACTGTTGTAAATGTTTTATAGGATTATTCAGCTAGATAAAATAATATTAAAATGCATAAAAAACGCTCAGATATTAGTTTTTTTCTACTTGCCCATTACTATGCGTTTAGCCAAGTTACCTTTAAATTTATTACAGCCTCTTCAGTTTCATTGCAACAAATTACTTTTTCTTTAAAAAAAATTTGAACTTATTTCTTGCAAAAAAATGAGTCTCCTTTTATAAGGAACTCCTTATATAGAATTATTTTTTCCTATAAATTAAGTGATTTATATGGGATAATATTTTATAATTCTCAGAATAGGGAATTAGATTTTTGTGCACTAAATTAAATAATTATAATGGAAGGTAATTTATGATTAAATTTAAAAATTTTATGCTTATTAGTTTTATTTTTTTAATACCAAAGGAGTCTTACGCATTATCAAATAAAAAAATTGATGAATTAGCGCATGAATTTATGGAGAAAAATAAAGTTGATGGTATGTCAATAGCAGTTTTAAATAAAAATGAATCACTTATTTTTAATTACGGATTTTCTAATAAAACAGAAAAAATTCCTACAAATAGTGATACAATCTATACAATTGCATCTTTTACAAAAACAGTTACAGCAACCATAGCTGCAATTGCCTCTGTTGAACAAAAATTGAATTTAGACGATCCTTTTATTAAGTATTTTCCTGAGTTAAAAAATGAAAAAAATCTAAATAAAATTACTTCAAGTCATTTGCTTGGCCACGTATCCTCATTACCTTTTGATTTTGACCCACGTCCAAAAACTTATACTTCTCTTGTGAATGATTTACAACAATTCAAAGTTCAGAAGGCTGTTGGAAGCGAATATAGCTATTCGAATGCAAGTATAGGAACAGTTGGTTATGTTTTACAAAATGTTTATGCAAAAGATTATCAAGAGATTTTAGAAGATAAAATTTTAAGACCATTAAATATGACTTCTACCTACTTAAATGTGCCAAAAGAAAAGGAAAAGTATATTGCATTAGGGCATGATAAAAATAATAATATTGTACCATATAGTAGAAGTATAGAAATATGGTTTGCAGCGGCATCATTGAAATCCACAATTTCTGATATGGCAAAATATTTAAATTCTCATATCAATTATGTTTCAATTAATGATAAAGTACTTTCTAAAGCTATTCCTTTAGTGCATGAAAATAAATATTGCTTTATTGATAAAATTTCCTGTGAACAACTTGCTTGGCAAGCTCATACTCTATCAGAATTAGAAAAATCGACAGGCGATACATATTTCACTCATTTTGACAAAAATGGGAATCCAGTATTCGATAAAATAAAAATAATTGAAAATAAATCCTTTGAAAAAAATAAAATATTTATAGATAAAACTGGATCTGGCTACGGAATGTCAAGTTATATGGCATATATACCAGAAGAAAAAATAGGTGTTGTCATTCTTATAAATAAATCTATTGGTGATGAAAGAATTAGACTTGGGCGTGATATTTTGAAAGATTTCTAGGAGATTATCTGAAAAGATTTATTTTTAAATAAATATTATTCTTTAATAAAATCATAATTCTATTAATTATCTTTTAAGGTTTAAATTAAATCATGACCAAATTGAATAGATCTTTTTAATGGATATATTCTGTATACCCCATTTTATCCGCTTCATAATAACCTTCTTTTGGCAAAGATTCTGCTAAGTCAAATAAGTATTTATGTTCATTATAAAACTGTTTTGGATTGGGTTGTTTTAATTTTTCACCCATTTTAAATTTTTGCAGCAAATCTGGATTTGGAATAGATATTTTCCCAAAAGCGATGGCATCGGCATGGCCATTTTGTATTGCATTTTCTCCAGATTCTTTAGTAAACCCTTCATTTAAAATAAATTTACCAGAGAAAAGACTTTTTAAGTTAGGTGCTAAACTATCTTTTGCTTCATATTCACGTGCACATATAAAAGCAATATTTCGCTTTGATAACTGTGAAACAAGGTAACTAAAAGTTGCGAGTGGGTTTTCATCACCCATATCATGCGCATCACACCTCGGTGCAATGTGATAACCGACTCGACCTGCTCCCCAGACATCAATAACGGCATCTACGACTTCTAATGGAAATTTCGCTCTATTTTCTATTGACCCACCATATTGATCTCTTCGAATATTTGATTTTGATTGCAAAAATTGATCTAGTAAATATCCATTTGCACCATGCAATTCTACTCCGTCAAAGCCAGCTCTTTTCGCATTCTTTGCAGCATTTCTGTAGATCTCGACCAACTGTTTTATCTCTTCTATAGTAACTGCTCGGGGAGTGTCGAATTTTTTTTCAGGACGAATTAAAGAAATTTTGAGATTTGCTCCAATGGCACTTGGTCCAATAGGAGCTTGTCCTATATAATATGGATCGGAAATTCTCCCAACATGCCACAATTGAATAACAATGGTTCCGCCTTTTTCATGCACAGCATCTGTGATATTTCTCCAAGCTTTCACTTGATCTTCACTCCAAATACCAGGAGTTCTAGGGTAACCAACGCCGAGAGGATCAACTGAAGTCGCTTCTGTGATAATCATGCCAAATGATGCCCTTTGGCAATAATATTTTTTCATCAGGTCATTTGGCACTCTTTGATAATTCGCACGACAACGTGTGAGGGGCGCTAAAATAATTCGATTGTTTAATGACAAATCACCCATTTTAATCGGTTCGAATAAAGTAGACATAGAGTTCTCCTCATTTTGCTTTATATTTTTACATTGAAAAAATCAGATCGAGTTACGATTTTTATATATCATATTAAAATGTTGTTTGAGTATCTTGAAAATAATTATATGAGTACGCTATATGGTTGAGCAAATTTTTTTAAAAGAATATGAGACATATTTTTTATCATGTGATTAAATAATTATAGTTTAGAATGAGAATTTCAACTTGAGATGCGAATGCAGTTTTGTTAAAGAAAAGCATTTTTTTATTTTTAATAAAAAACTTGAAAAAATTTTTTTCACTATACGTTTAGAATATATATTCTGAATATAAATAGGAGAAAAAATGAAAATAGAGACAAATATTAAAATACATGCACACGTTGGATATCGTTGGTTATTTCGTGGTGAACATTATTTTTGATTAACAGATATCGGAGATGGAACGACTGAATTTATCTATGGAGAGATTTTCACAGGGTGGCTAGTTCCTATATTTAGTTTCTTTGCTGGTAAGAAAACAGCCAATGGATTTAATTTAATGAAGAGCAATTTGAAAAATATTTTGGAAGAGAAAATTATGAGTAATTGATTGCGAGAAAATGTTTCTAATTATTACTGTGAGTTTCGAATTTTATTGTTTTTATTAAATAGCTTGTGTTTACAATGAACCCCGATTAAGTTGACATTCGATAATTATGAAAAATTAAATAAAAAATCCCTACTTTCGTAGGGATTTTTTATATTCACGGTTTTTTTGAGTCTCTTATTGAAAAACTGTTTCTGTCTATAACAAAATGTCCATTTTCAGTGGTAATAGTTGTAGGAGAATCCATATCCCAACCCATTTTGAACTCCTGATTAGGACAAATATAATTAAGATTTAATTTTTTATTTGTAACCATTATGGAGGCAGAATCCCTGAAGTGCCAAGTACCACCATACGTATATACTGAAAAAGGGTTACAACAATCACCTCCACCTCCACTGCAACCACCACCACCTCCTTCTGCTGCTGCCAAACAACATAAACCTAAACATGCTGCTGCAGCACCTACAGTCAAAGTTGAGCAAACAGCACAAGCACTCGTAGCAAGGAGATTCGAACACAATGAAGAAGACGCATTTAGATATAACGGTTCATTTATTTTAGGGTTTTTATTGGTACATTTTTCAATAAAATTGGAACATGTTTGCGCTAAATCTGCGATAGATTTTAACTCAGGATTGTCATAAGCATAAAAATACTTATAGTTTTTTTCATTAATTTTAACATTTTTATCGAAAAATACTTTTTTACGTTTTAATTGATATTTTCCACGGGAATTTGTTTTAAAATTGTCAATTTTGTTAACAAATATTGTTCTTTTTTGTTCATCTGTACAATAGATAACATGAGCATTTACTTGGCTATTTAATAATAAAATTGGAAGAATATATCCAACTTTTTTTGTGATATTCATATATATTTCCATAAATTTAAAAAAGAATATTTGACTCTCAATAATAAATTACAAGTTATTATTTTAATTGCTTTGAATAATAACGCGTGTATCTTTAAATACGATTAATATTAAAGTCAAGGATTTTTTAAAGTATCAATCTGCTAAATTGATCGCAATCCTCATTTCAAGATGACATGTTTTCATCAAGAAAAGGTTAAGGAATTACTGTTATAATTACCCCACTTGGTGTGACCCCAACCATTTTAATCCCTTAATTACCAAATTTATATCAAATAAAGAATTGCGATGGATTGGTACACTTGGAGCTCAGTGAATATTTTGTGTTCAATTATGACCACTATGAAAGTTTAGAATTTGCTGAATTTCTTACTATTCTTTAATGGAAAACATCAACTATAAATGATGATTCAGACAATTATTAAACTAGCTCAACTAAATCAGAGTATTTTTTGACTAATGCATCTGCTGTAATTAACCTAAACGGTTCAGGCATTTCTTGAGCAACAAGTAAGCGATCAAATAGATTTCTGTGAATTTCAGGCAACCCATTTAATGACAGAATGTGATCAAATTTTAGTGGTAATTCAATAAAATTAGTTTTCTTAAATATGTTATTATAATCATCTATTTCAATATCTAATTTTTCTAAATTCATTTTTATTATCATTTTCCAGATAGATACTGAGCTCATAAAAACATCGTTAGCATTATCAAGAATTTTGCGCTTTTCTTCTTAAATTGGTTCTGCTTTAACTCATAGATTCGATGCTTTAGCTATAAAATAATGCCAAGATCATCCATATTGGCCTTCTCAATCGATCTAGATAAGTTAACTTTAAGTTTGTACATATCTGGTACCTCCCAAAAATTTTTACGCTAAACTAAGTCTAGCTTAAGTGATGCTAAGAATTAAAATTTTTAAATAATTTTCGAAAAAGAAGAATATATAATAATTTTTTTTTGTCTCTTACGAGTTGTGCTTTTTAGAGCATACTCTTAACAGATTATACCGTTATTTAGTTTTAGAATTTAAATAATCTAATGAAATTTAAAGTCGTAAAATCTTATCTTTATTTTTTGGAACTCAATTCCGAAATTTTTTCTGCCACTTTTTTTGCATCTAGAGCAGGATCAACATTCTCATCAATACTGCGTATAACCAATTTATCATCAATAATAAAAGTTATTCTTTTGGACATGTTCATAACAGCCATCTTTGTTCCATAGGCTTTTGTTATTTGTGCATCTGCATCACTTAATAAATCAAAAGTGAGCTTATGTTTTTCGTGAAATTCTTTCAAAGAAGCAACACTGTCTGTGCTTACACCATAAACGACAGCACCTTTATTTTTTATAACCTTAATTGAGTCGCGAAAAGCGCATGCCTGTGTTGTGCATCCAGGAGTTCCTGCTTTTGGATAAAAATACACAACTGTCCACTGTTTATCTTTGTTATCTTGTAACGAAATTATTTTTCCTTCTTGATTCTTTAAAGAAAATAAAGGAGCAGGTTTGCCTATTTCTAGAGCATAGCTTATATTTACAATTAAGAATCCGAAAAATATTGTTATGAAAGATCTCAAAAGTCGTATCATAGTGACTCTCCTATTTATTTAAAAGAATGAAGGACGAACTTTTCTTCAATCCGCATTTAACATGGTACTTTAATTTATTTGAAAAGCCATTGATCTTGAATTTAATAAAATATTCATAGAATGTCATAATCTACTATTTTAATTTACAACTAAATTATAAAAATAATTTTAATTTATCTGCTTAATTTAAAAATGAAGTATAAATTTAATTTAATTTTATAAAATTATTTAGCTAAATTAAAAATTAAATTATAGTTTTTTTATGAAATAATAGTTTATAAATAACCCTTTGCTGGACCGAGAAGTAATCGATCTGGTTTTCTCTCATGTGATCCTCAATTCTCTAAATATCTTATTCACCGACAACAACAGTAGTGTATTTGGGGCTGAAAAATTATTTACGCTTAGAGATTTTCTCCGACTTTGTCGACTTCAACTGCTTACTTTTGAATGATTTGGATTGAGGCTTGGAATTGTGTTTGGATGATATAATGAGCTCTAAAAACTTCAAGCATCAGAATAAGATCAATGAAATTATTCACATAATGGATTTGCAATAAAATTTGTCTGGTGTATAAATAGGGCAATATAACTTGATGGCATGCCTATAAAAAGGCTTATTATCTTTTTTAGTTTTTAAAATATGTTTCAATAGTTGTTACTTTTTTTCAATATAAATTGAAATTATTTGTATAAAAACTTAAAAATTTTGATATTTTGTAAAATATAGATGCTATTTATGCTTAATATAACGAGGGATACTCATGTCTTTAGAAAATGATAGAATCAGTTTTGTTAATATTTTTAAAGAAAAATTAAGAGAGAAAAAACTATCTGAGTTTGCTAAATTTTATGGAGTAACTATTAAAAAGGGAAGAAATATAAATAAAGGATGGGTAGGTATTACTTTATCTAAAATTGCTAGTGATATTAAAAATAGAAGTGAGAAAGAAGAAAGTATCTATTGCATGAAATCAGTTAAAGTAAAATTAAATAAGAGTTCAATTGAACCTATAGAAACAATGGCTTTAACAAAACTTGATCCAAGAATTATTATAACACAAAACTTTGAAGATTCAGATTTATGGAATACTATTAAGAGTCTTTTACTTTTAGGTTGTGAGTATCGTAATAAAGAAGATGCAAGTATAATTAAAATTCAACCATTTAATATTGATGATAAGAGTCTAAAGAATGAAATACAAACTTTATGGGAGAGCATAAAAGATATTACTGCTAACGGTAAAATTTCATCTTATTCTTGCAAAAATGAAAATAATAAATATGTACAGCTTCGTAGAAAAGGAACTAGAAATTCAAGGATCAAATGTCCTATAACAGGAGTTGAGTTTCACTCAATGTCTTTTTATGCAAAAAAAGATTTTCTAAGATATTGTTTAGGTTCTGTTTAATAAAAAAGAAACTTTGTTTCAGAATTTACTAAAAATCTATAATTTGTATTTAAAATTTTCCATAAAAAATGGGATTCGAGTTTCAAAATAATTGAACTTCTTTTTTTAGTAAAAAATTTAATAAAAAAATCATAATGATTATTAAAAAATTTAGCTAAGGAATTGAACTCTCTTTCTTTGTATGTAAAATAGCAAAAAGCAATGTCGTAAAAGAAGGTTTCTATTAAATTGTTCTTTTATGTTAATAATCGGTTATTTAAAAAATGAAAGGATTTATTTTAGATAAATCAATTATTAATATTTAGTCTTTAGTGGTTAAAATATAAAGTAATTATTTTAAAATATTCTGGAAGGAGAATTTTTTTATGAAAATTTTAGTATGTTCAATGGCTGCTATTATGCTTACTGGTTGCGTTTTTGTACAAACAGTGGGATTTGATAAAGAAGCAAATACAGTGACTCTGCAAGGTGAAACGTGGGTATCGAAAGATAAATTTCAAGAAGAGGCAGATAAATATTGTGGAAAGAAGGCAAATTTAGTTAAAATGAATGAAGTTGTTGAAGGATCTGAAACTAAAGTTGATAATTCAAAATATGGTTTGACAAATGCACAAACCACACCGATTAAAAAAGCTCAATATACTTTTAAGTGTAGTTAAGTAATGATATTCTCCATTTATTAACTAAATATTTTTTTATAGACCATGAAAATACGAACTTTATTTAGATGCGCTGTTCTTGAAAATATAAATATTTTACAATTTTAAAAAAAAGTCATTAAATGCATTCAGAAATATTTTTCCAAATTTTCTTAATCGAAGTCAATATTTTGTCAATTTGAATTTTAATTATTCATTTAATACCATTTATTGTTCTGTAGAAAAATTTTAACTAAGGAGGTACTATGATTTTTTCATTGTCTAAAAAAATCTTGGCTTATTCTACATTATTATCAATATTTAGTATGAGCGCATACAGTGTTGATGTAAATACTTTGAGAGAAACACAGACGTTTACTGTAAGTCAAAATATAACGTATGCGTTTATATCAAACTATAATTCAGGTAGCGGGGTTACATCGTGTGTTGTAAATAGCGATGGTACGTTTGGCAGCTGTATTCAAACAGCAAATAATGCAAATAGTCCATATACAATAGATTTCGACAATAATAATGCATATTTATCGAATTATAATTCAAGCACAATCAGCTCTTGTCCAGTAACATATAATGGTATGCTTCCACTCTGCAATCAGTTTAGCGTAAGCCCGAATACTATGGGTATGGCTTTTACTAAAGGATATGCATATCTTACAAACTATGCAAACAACTCAGTATCTTCGTGTGCACAAAATTTTGATGGCACATTAAGAGGATGTCGTTCTGTTTTAAATTTATTTCTTTCTAATCCTTGGAGAATTACTATTCGCAATAAGTTAGCATATATTACAAATATTGGAAATAATAACGTAACAGTTTGCTCAATTAATAACGGCGTATTGAGCAATTGTGCTTATACAGGTTCTGGTTTTAGTAGCCCACGAAGAATTGCATTTAATAAAAACAACGCATATATAGTAAACGCAGGGAGTAATTCAGTGAGTAACTGTAACGTTGCCTCAGACGGAAGTTTAGCGAATTGTAATGCAACAACTTTTGGATTTAACGGATCGAGTGATATAGCTATTTATAATAATTTTGCTTATATTGTGAATAGCGGTGATTACTCTGTGAGTATGTGTAATATTCAAAGCGATGGCTCTTTAGATAATTGTGGATTAACTGGTTATGGTTTTTCATACCCTATGTCTATAGCTATTTATACACCATAATATCCTTCTTACGTTGAAGAACTACGGTATGTGCTTATCTTTAAAGAGCATTCTACCATCCAAAGTTTTAAAAGAAACATAATATTTTTACTTTTCTACTATCTAGTCTGTTGAACTAAACGAATGATTATTTAGAATTTTTTGATATGTTCCATTTTTTATTATTTTTTCAAGTCCGTATTTGAACTTTTTTACTATTTCATCGGAGGTTTTCTTACCGAATGCCATATAAAGGTCAGTGTTGCTTAATTCTTGAGTGGGAATTTTAAATGCAATGCTAAGATTTCCTATTTTTTCATTATTTTTCTTAGCCAAAAACTTGGCTGCAGCTTCATCGATAGGCCAAAGCTGGATTCGATCTTTAATTAGCATTTGATAAAGACTTTCATTTTTTTGAGCAACATACATGTTTTTTCCTTCAATAAATCCATGGCGCAAAAATAAAATCTCTAATATGTCACCACTATAAACTCCAACTATATATTTTTTAGCTTCATCTATATTTGAAAGATTAATATTCTTATTCTTTGAATAAATATTAAATCTTTGTTTATTTATTTTTCCAACCCATTTATATAATTTTTCCCTAGTCGGATTTCGAACCATTGAGTATATTAATATGTTTGGATTATTCTGTGCAATTTTTTGTGCTCTTTTCCATGGATAAACAGTTATATTTCCTGAAACATGAATTTCTTTTAGAACAGCCTGAATAATTTCAGTATTTATTCCAATAACTCTTCCATCCTTGCCAGAATAATTATATGGTGGATACTCCTCTGTGACTATTTCTATGTTTTTTAAATCTTTAGAGGTAGAAAATGAAGTGAATATCAAACAAATAAAATATATGAATAGGTTAATATATTTTACTTGGATCAAAAGTGATGCTCCTCTAATTTATGCCGCAATGCGATAATAGCGATGAAAAATATGTTACTTTAGCATAGTAGAGTATCCCGCTAGACGCAATTATCCAGTTCAGTTGCGATCTGATTACCAGAACCTCTGTATTCAAATAACCTTGATTTCCAATCAATGATTCCTTAAAGTAAAATCTTAACACCAAAACTCTTCTGTGGTAGGGTGGCTAACAACCACGACTCCCCGCATTAGTCATCGGTTTTGGATTTATTTACTAATGCTTTAACTCAACGAAATATTTTTGTTCCGAGAAATATAATGACAGGTTTAAGAGTGTCTAAAAACACTTGAAAAATAAGAATAACTCTATGGCGGACCCAGCAAGAATCGAACTGGCCTTAGCTCAAGCGTTCCTTAAGGTGGTAAAAAACCTTAAAAATAAATATCTTTTATTATCAATAACAACACCTCTTACTTGTAACAGATCTGCACAAACGTAAAGCAATGGAATTGGGACTGGAAAAAAAATTTCTGCGCATAGAGTTTTTCATCGGCTTTGTCGGCATCATCGGCATCATCGGCAAAGGTTGAGGGTGAATGGGGATGGGTTGGGATTTTGGGTATTGAAATGAAAATTAAAAAGGTTGAATAAATTTTGAGCAAAGATCCAGCTTAAACCAAGCCCTGACAAGGATTAAAATTAATTTTACTATTCAATGTTATTTTATTTATAATTTAGTCTATAAAGTGTTACAAAATGAAAATGTGTAAGAGTATCAGTCTCTTTTAAATAAAGATAGCGGTCTAATTAAATGGATTAGAACAAAGGGTAATTAATAAAATTAATATTTTTTGCTCTAAATTCGATAAATATTCTTATAAATATACATATGTCATTTTCAGAAATGATCTTCACTGAAGCCAGAACATGCCTGCACAACGCTTTAGAATTTGAAATCTTCTTATTTTCGTGCAGTAAAATTAAATAGCTCAGAAGTCAATTGCACAAAACTTAAATTGACAATCTTTAGAATTAGAATATACTAACTAACCTGACCGAGATCCTGTAACTCAAAAACCAATAAAATACTACAATCAAATTGAAAGTATGTATGCTTTAAAAATCAAAGAACCTGCATGTATTGGTA
Source organism: Fluviispira sanaruensis (assembly GCF_004295685.1). Classification (NCBI taxonomy): domain Bacteria; kingdom Pseudomonadati; phylum Bdellovibrionota; class Oligoflexia; order Silvanigrellales; family Silvanigrellaceae; genus Fluviispira; species Fluviispira sanaruensis. The sequence continues at coordinate 2,538,276 of NZ_AP019368.1, read as the reverse complement.
TAATAAAAGAAAAATGACTTTTACATTTTAACTTATACCCTTCAGGAATAATTTATGTAGACCAATTAAATTGAGAAGCCCCAAAGAGTTAATATTTTGTTATAAGAAATAGGAAGGGACTGTATGAATTTTTCCTCTGTTTATCGTTTTAGATCGGCTAAAAGTATTTTTGAACATAAGGAACTTGAAAACCAAGAAGTCTATTTCTCTTCTATTGAAGAATTAAACGATCCTATAGAAGAGTATAAAAATTATTTATTTAATGCAGATAAAATATACAGTACTAATTTTCTTAGAATATATTTTTTGAACATTTTTATTTATCATAACTATAAAAGTACTAATGTAATAAATTTTAAATTACAAAATTCTTCATTTCTAACGTATGATGATAAATTAGAGAAATTTTTAAGCCATGATATAATCAATAAAATAAATTGTATATTAAGTAGTAATTCCGATATTACAGAACAAGAATTAAAATATTATTTTACAGAATTTATAACCTCTATAGCATATTGTATAGTTAAAGATATTACTTACGATGAAAACAGTATCAATGAAAACTCTAAAATTATAGATGGAATAATAAAAATTAAAAATAAAATAAAAACTCTTAATTCATTTGATAATAATTCAGAATTAAAAGACATGTATGATAAATTCGCAATGAATAAAAAGTCACCTTTGAAAAAATATCTTGAAAATTATATAGATTATTTAAATTTTACCAATGATTATTTTGAAAAAATAAAACATTTATGTTTTCCAAAAACTCGTATTTCCTGTTTTTCTGCAACTTATACTAGTGTTTTAATGTGGTCTCATTATGCAGACTCACATAAGGGAATTTGTTTAATATTTAAAACTCGAATTCATAAAAATTCTCAATTTATAAAATTACATGATTTAAATTTTAAAATACAATCTAATGAAGATATATATACATTAGGCGATAATCTCCTAGGAGTTAGAAAGCATGATTTCATTAAAGTAAAATATAAAAAAATATTATCTGATTTTCCTAGCACTAATTTTGCGACTAGCCATGGAATGTTAACACCAGAAGAATCAAAAGAATTTTATAAAGATTCAAATGGAAATGATAGTAAAGTAATTCATGAAATTTATAGAGAAAATCCAGAATGGATTAATAAATATTGGCAAATTTATTTTGAATCAATTTCAACTAAGTTAGAACCTTGGAGTTATGAACAAGAGTTAAGATTAATTGAGGATAATATACTGGACAGAAATAAATTTGATAATATAGAAAATAGAAAGAAAAAATTTATTATTGATGACTTAGAAGGTATCATATTTGGAATTAAAACCTCAGATAATGATAAGAAAAAAATTATTAATATAATAGAAAGTAAAAAAAGTAATTGTAAATTTTACCAATCCTTTATCTCTTATACTAATAAAAATATAATTGATAAGTTTGAATTAAAAAAATAATTCTACTAAAAATATTGGCAACCTAACGACTGATTTTCTAAAGCTGTTTCTACAAAAAATATTCACTTTAGGGTGGATTACGATTAATTAGATAGTATTTAAAATAAAAAAATCTCCAATATCTCTTTAAATATTAATATTCAAAAAGATGCTTTTCTTTTGGAGCAGATCATTACACTATTGAAATAAAAATTAAAATGGATCGATTTAATTTTGAATAAAATTTGCTTTGGACCCCATTTAAGCTTAATCCAATCAATAAAAAAGTTAGAATTTTTAATTTGAAAATAGACAGATATAGTTATAAATCAGAAGTATTATTATATCAAACGAATTATTTAAATATTTTTTATTCGCAAGATAACCAAATATATTTAAATATTAAAATGGAATACCAATATCAAATGATAAAAATTAAGTTTCATAACAATATTTAACAGAACTATTAATTTACAAGAAATGTTTAAAAAAAATTAACATTTTGTTGATCAATTAATTAAAAAAATTTTAATTAATTATTTTTTATTATATTAAAAATATGCATTAAATAAACTCGGTTATAAAATAAATATTCAATATCATGAATTTACTAAAATTATCATACAATAAAAAAGTCTAAAAAATAAATAATATAATAATTTTCTTGACTGAGATTATTATTTAAAATATAAAAAAATGATTTTATTAAATAAAATAGGAGATACAAATAATGCTTGATCTATCCTTTAATGACTCTTTATCAGAAATTTATAATGGAAATCTTGAAATTTTAAAAGATAATGAACTTTATAAAGAATTAAATGATGAAATAGAAAAGTTAGAAAATAATTTTAATTTACCAAAGTTTAAAGGAAAAATTAATAAACATAGAAAAGCATTAACACTTACATTAGATAAAGATTCAAATAATTATAAATTTTGGAGAGTCCGCAGTTATAAAACAACAAGAATACCTAAAAATATTTTTAGACTAAAAAGTGATATTAAAAACCCACCTGAAAAAAACATCTCTGAACCAGGACGATTCAATGAGAAAGGAATCTCTTATCTTTATTTAAGCTTTGGATATGGACAACATAATGAAGCTAATATAGCAATAGCTGAAACAGTTAAAGGAAATAGAGAATGGTTTTGCTATGCAGAATTTGAAGTATTAAAAACGACAAATTTAATACGTTTAAATACTAATTTCGGTTTAACATATAAAGATATTCCTGATTATGATTTTTTAAAATTTCTTTACTTTTTAGAATTAAAAATCAGTGAACCAATTTATAAACATTCTGGAAATAATGAATATTTATTTACAAATAGAATTGCAGATTTTTTTAAAAGTTTAGGCTTTGAAGGTATTATATATCTATCAGCTGTATTAGAAGTAGGATTAAACTGCAATTATAATCTATGCTCCTTTAATCCACAAAAATTTGATGTAAAAAATGAGTTAATTACATCGCAATACTTATGTCAACATCTTAATAATTTTGAATTACATAATATTTCAAAATTTTAATTGTGCCTTAAAATAGAAAAACCTAATCATTGCTAATATTATAGCACATTTTTTTAGATTTTTTTTATAAATTCAATTGATTTTTATATTTAAAATTATTTTAAGTACTGCTTTTACTTAATAAGTCACTTTATCAAGGACTAAAATATGTTAGAAGTTATTGGACACAAAGCACTAGGTATTTTATCAGATTATATTCTTTCAAAATTTAAAAATTTTGTTATTGATAAATGGAGTAGCTATAGAGTAAATGTTTTTTTAAACACGCTTTGTAAAGAGTTAATTGTGTCTTCTTCAAATGTTTTAGAAAATGATGTCAAAAAGATGATTGATGAAATAATAAATGATGATATAAAATCTGAAATATTGTTTGAATCATACAGAAAAGTATTTATGTCTGCATCAAAAAATATAGGTCCAAGAGTAATTGCCATTTTGACCTCAAAAATTATTTCTGAAAATAGAATTGCAACTCAATACGAAGAACAAATGTTTCTTGTATCTGAAAGTTTAATAGATTTGGAATTAAAAGAATTAGGAAATTTTTTAAATGAAAATTTATACTCTTATGATAATAATAAAGGCATTGTATATATTGAAATTGACAAAGAGCAAGTAGATCTTAATAGAGAATATGAAATTCAAATACTTGATCTTACAGAGTTTTATGGAGTATGGGCTGTAAAAGCAAAAAATTTAGGAATTATTTGCGATACGTTAAAAGAAAGCGTTTCTAGATATTATGAAGATTCAGAAAGACATATTGATGAAGATGGAACTATTAAGACCTTTACATGGAATATAAGGGTAAACACTACTTTCAAGGAATTTGGAGAGTTAATAAAAAAATCTTCATATGATTAAATTATTATTTATAAATTTTAGAGCAACTATTCGGAAAAATATTTAATAATAACAAAAGAATTTAAAATTTTACTTACTTAATATTAATCAGATTATCAATTGTTAATTTAAAATAAACTTTAACTTAATATATCTTCATAATATTTTTTATTAGGATGATTGAATAGTTTTATAAATAATCGAACCTTTGCCATAAAAATTTCTTGAGAAAAAATAACAGGACCCTTACCTTTCTCAAAAGCCCTTTTGCAGCCTTTGATAATACTACTCGGATCATAAAGTGATATTCTTGTTCCTCCTTTTTTTACATATTCACAAGGATATATTTCCCAATAATCTTAATATTTTATAATTGTAACTGGCTTTGTTCCTGTAACTTTTGAAAGCATTTCTAGCGAATATTTTTTGTTTTTATTTAAAGCAAATAAATTCTTAGCCCATTTTGCAGTAGATTTCTTCTTTTTACTTAAATCAACTTCGTTCATTAATAAGTCCTTTGGAATAGTTTTATCAATATTTTAATATATCAAAAGTGAATTTTAGTTAATGTAAAGATCATGATTTTTTATCACCTATTCTGTGCTTTTTTGTAGCACTTTTAAATTAAGTAGAGGGAAAAGCAACTTTTTTACTTAGGCATTAGGACACGGACTGTCTAAAACCATTTCTCCTCGTGACAATCCGTTAACTTATTAATATTTTGAGTATTATTATATAAAGAAAATTAATTTGCACTATATTAGATCAATTTTCGATGAAATTATATTCTCTAAATTTCGACGCATTATTTTTCCATTGTTTGCTCAAATCTATATGGTAAAAAAATCAAACAAATATATTTCTTTTATAACAATTATTTAAATAGATTTTTAATACCCATTTTTTTTAAGATTATTCCAAAATTCAATATGTATAAGTGCTAAATACGATCGATTTTTCCGTGCCCATTTAATTTAGACAGTCCGTTCCGTTATCGGCACTATTTTTTTAGAGAGCATTTCGCTCTGCAATTAAAGCGCAAGTAAGCGCATATATGAAAGGGATTTCAGTAATGGATACAGCAAGCACTCAAAAGATTTCGAGCAAAGAAAAATATCTTGAGCAAGCCGTACAGGCTCTTAAGAAGGGTTTAAGGATGTGTGGCAATATAACTCAACTAGGCATTCGTTCAGGTATCACAAGGCAAACCTTAACAAGTATTGCAAGAGGAAGAGCATGTTCACATGCCACACGTTTAAAGCTTGAGGCTTTTATTGAGGAGCAAGAACAAAGAAAAGGCAAGCCATTTAAAGGAGCGCAATTATGAATTTTGCAACAATTGCCTCCCCTGACTGGGTCACAGCTTTGAATATTTGCAATGTAAATTTGGGCGATGGTATTCGGCAAGGAAATGAATATGTCTTTAAAAACATTTTTATAGGAAGTCATAGTTATCATTCTTTAAGGTATTTGCCGCATAAAAAAGTATTTAAGAACCACTGCGAAAGAGGCAGTAATATGCGTCTTACTACAGTGAGATTCATATGTCTGTATCAAAAATTTTGATTAAATTTTAAAGATTAATCCAAGCAAATTTAACGAGTTAAAAGTTTCATTTGTATTACAATTGACATCTTTTGTAGTTTTTAGTAATATTTAGCATGTAGAGGTAACATATGGAATTGGAACGTCTTCTTTTTGCTCCTGCAATTAGTGAAAAGCTTATATGTAAATGTCCTCCAGTGAGTGTAGAAGAAATTGAAGAAGCATTTTTTAATTGGGAAGGATTTTGGGTACTCGATGATAGAGAAGACCATAAGTCAGTGCCACCAACTTACTGGTTTATAAGCGAAACCTGTGATGGAAGGCTACTAAAAGTAGTTATTAAACCTGTTCCTAATACAGATGTTGCGTATGTTCGAACAGCATATGACGCAGATGAAGAGGAGATTATAATTTATGAAAAAAAATCGAAAAACTACCGTTCTAAAAGATAAAGATGAAATAAAAAAAGCTGAAGAATATCTCAATGATGGTTATCAAGAAAAGTGGGAAAAAGGAGAACTAGGGAAAAGCTTCGAACATGCTGTAGGAGAAAAAGCAAACATAAGTGGCGCTCCAACAACCATCCGGCTTCCTGATTCTTTAAAAATAACGATTGCCACTTTAGCAAGAGAAAAAGGTTTAACCACCAATTCTTATATCAGAATGATTTTAACGGAACATGTGAAACAAAAGAATAGAGCTTAATTAATTTATGGATACGTATTCAGAATCAAAATAATTTTTAATTATATCTCAAATAAAATCTATTGCAAAAATAAATTAAATTCAATTTTAAAATCTTAAATTTATTTGAAGAAAGGATCTCTTTTAAAAAGAAAAAAAACTAGTAAATATTCGGGTAATTATTATAAAGGAGTTCGGAAATATTTATTTCATACTTTCTTTAATTTTTTTATATTCATCTTTTTCTATATTGTATTCTTTCAAAATACTGTAAAATTTTTCTTTTGAATAAGATTTTTTTATTTTTATCCAATTTTCAAATATTTTTTTTATCTCATTAATGCATTCTTTCACAGTATTGATTTCATCACTATAATGATTACAATTTATATCCTTTTTGTATTGAGAAAGTGCTATCTTTAAAAATATAGAAGAAAGTAAATATTTTTTTTGTGTGATTTCTTCCATTTTGGGCAATTTTTTAATGTTTTCATTTGTTTCACTCATTGCAATTCTTTCAATTGGTTGACATTCAGCAAAGATAGGAGAGCCTAAAGTTAATCCATTGCCAATACAATGAAGTGTAACTGAATTTCCTTTATTTAAAGTTGCTAAATATTCTTGATTTCCACTTTTCATAATAGCTTTTGTATTTGTAAAAACATTTTTACCTGAATAAAACTCAATATAGTAATTATCACCTATAGAGCGACTAATGGTCTTGATCTTTCCTTTTAGAACAACTTCTTTATCTTTGTATTTTAAATCTCCAGCAGCCTCATTTTTTTCATATTCTTTATGTATTATTTCAGGATTTACCGAAGTATAAGCTTTTGGAATAATGGACTTAGCACCATTTATAGCAGAAATATAGTCATCAATTAATAGATATTTATAAAAACTCATTTCTTGTTCAGTTAATTTTATATTAATTGGAGTTTTTAATTGAAAATTGAGAGAATACTGATTCGTATGCACTGTATTCGCATAAGATAAACCATAAGAGCTCATTATTATAACAAAAAAATAGAACTTTATTTTTCTCAATGTATGCATATATTATCCTTTTATTTAACTGAAAATCTTTTGAAATTTCTTTAGGATGAAAAGAATATTCTTTGATCTTATGTTCATGACATAATTAAATTGAAATCGATATCCATAAGTTTAGACTCTCTAAATTTATTTAAAAAGTCAAATGATCGTAATCTCAATTTCAAATTGAAATTTTAAAGTAAATTGAGGGAGAGTTAAGCGAATTGCTAGATGTGTAATGTAGAATCTTAGAACGCATTTTAATCAAGCTATAAAGATATTTTATTTATTAATGCGCAAAATCTAGTATCTGAATATTTTCCAGTCCCCAGCAAAAATTGGGACTATCTTGCTGGGTGATAAAAACACTTGGAAAATAAGAATAACTCTATGGCGGACCCAGCAAGAATCGAACTTGCGCTTCAGGCTTCGGAGGCCTACGTGATATCCACTTCACCATGGGTCCATAGAGAGAATCAATCAGCGGGGAGCTGATTGGTGAAAGACTAACTTGCGACTATAACTATGTCAAAGTCAAGTTCTTAGATTTTTACTGTGCAATAAGTGCTGTTTTTTTGTCAGCATAGGCATTGTCATAGGGTTCAACGCTAAAAACGCCTTGGGAATTGAGGTAGTGCACTGTTTTGCGGCCAATTTCAGTGAAAACGGGGCCGGCAAGTTTTGCCCCGTAAGCGGGGCGCACTTTAACTTCATCGAGCACAACAACGATGGCGAGTTTAGGATTGTTTGCTGGAATAATGCCTTCAAACACAGCTGTGCGTTCCGAGTAGGAATTGGTTTTGGTGGACCAAATCTGGGCGGTACCGGTTTTTCCTCCAACGAGCACTCCAGGAATTCTGCCAGCGTTGCTTTCCTCTGTTACGTTACCCATCATTTTGCTTATCATTTTACTTGTTTCTTTAGACACATATTCTAGGGGTGGACCAACAAAGTCTTTATTTAAGTTGGAATTCGTCGCGAGTAAGTTAACACCGCGATCCACTCCTCCGCCAACCATAATAGAGAGTCCATGAATAAGTTGGAGAGGGGAAATCGCAAAGCCCTGGCCAAAAGCCATATTGGCAAAGCGCATTTCGCTCCACGATTCGGGTTTGTGAATTCTGCCTTTCCATTCACCTGGGAAACCGGTGCCGGGGGATCTGCCGAAACCAACTTGCATAAGAGAATTGTAGAATTTCTCGCGGCCAATTCTTTGTGCAATTTTATACATCCCAATGTTACTGCTGTATCTGAGTACCCCTTGCGTATCTAAAGTAATCATTGGGTGATCGTCGCGGATTTTGCCACCGGGGATGGCTAAGCGTCCGCCTCGCACGTCGAATAAAGTATTTTTAGAGATGAGATTGAGGTCGAGAGCTTTTGCAATCCACATGGGTTTTGCCACGGAACCGAGTTCAATGGCATCCATGACGGGACGGAAGCGTCTTGCTGCGGGGTTATTATTGGGTGGATTATTTAAGTCGTATGTAGGATAACTTGCTATAGCAAGAACTTCACCCGTGGTGACATCCATGACAATGGCGCTGCCACCTTTGGCTTTTGCATTGATAGCCCCAGCTTTTAAAGCTTGTTCTGTAAATTGTTGAATCGAGAGATCGATGGATAATTTTAAATTTGGTACATTCTGTGTAGGTTTAGAAGCATCATTTGGAGTCACTATCACCAAACGACCCCGTGCATCACGGAGAACATCTACGCGCGTGTTTTTAATTTTAAGGCGTGAATTATAAACTTGTTCGATTCCCTCTAAGCCATTGCCATCCGCACCGACAAAGCCAATCAATTGAGCTGCCGTTTCTCCCTCTGGGTAGATTCTTTTTGGTTCATCGACAACTCCGATAAAGTTTTGCCATTTTTTTAGAGAACCTATGGCGTTGAATTCTTTTTGCGACATTTGCCTTTTGAGCCAAATAAAATTTCGTTTATCGCTTTTATAGTTCAGCAATTCTTTGAATGGAATATTGAGTTGTTTAGAAACTTTTTTAAGTGTTTCGTTATCGTCGGGCATTCGTTTGGTTAAAATAAAAAGACTGGGTCTTGGAACACTTACACCTAAAACTTTTCCATTGCGATCGGTGATTGTTGCTCGCGGCTGTGAATAAGTCACAGTGGTTTCAAATTGACGTGTGCCTGTAGTGACAAGTTTTTCTCTGAGTTGGGTCGGGAGAATGGTAATCCAAGCATAGCGAATAAGAATTAAACTCAAAAGCACAAAAAATATAATACCCATTGTATAAGCACGTTTGAGAAAATTTGGCACTGTATGGATTTTATGCGGATTAAAGTAATCTTTAACTTTTTGAAAAAGTGATTTTCTAAAAGTACTTTTATTCAACATAACATGACCTGCTGTATAAATCTATCTCGTTAATAAACAAGTTAAAAATGATCCATTATTGGTTTTTTGCAAGGAATAAGCTTTGTAAACAAATAAGGAGATCGTATTCTTAAAATACGATTGACCCATAACATATTAATTATGGATCGCATACAAAATTTTTTAAATGAAAAATAAAAATTTGGGATTATATAACTTATATTGAATTATTGCTTTTTTTAATTAAAAATAAACTATTGGTAGGCGGCATCACTATAGTAAACAAGCCATAATAATGAACTAAAATCACGGGCGGCAATATGTTTACCATTGTCACAGGCATCAAATAATAATTTTCTTTGATCATCTGTGGCTAAAGAAAGATCAATTCCCAGTTCTTCACCAAGAATGTTCCACAATTTGAACATTTGATCTTCATTTAACGAAAGAACGACATCATCTCTCCCTTCACACGGTTTTCCGACAAAAGAACTTTCGAGAATTTTTAGCAATTCATTTTGAAGAACTTCAGGTCGCATAGAATACACCTCCCGAATTTCAAAATTTATCAATTCTAACTGTGATCTTAATAAATCAACAGCATTTTTCTTCAATGACTTTCACCAACCGGTCGAGTTTCATTCCTCGACTGCCTTTAATTAGTATGACAAACTGAGAAAGATCCACGCCCTCAATATTAAGAAATGCAACCGGGTCTTCTTCTGCAGCAAGCCAGAAAATCCGCGTGTTGTTTTCTTTAATCAAGGTCTCTTCAGTTTCTTTTAGTAGCTTAAAGCAATCATACATCGCAGAACCGTAAAGGCACAAGTAGCTCCTCTGTAAATTTTTCAGAGGATGAAAAAGCAGTTCATGCCAGTATTTTGACTCGCTCCCTAGATCAAGCATGTCACCTAAAATAATTAATTTAGGTTTATCTGCCCACTCTTTATTCTCAATTGTATTTAATGCAGCTTCAATACTCATAGGGCTTGCATTATAAGTGTCATCAAATAGAATGGTTCCATTTTTTAAAGTAGAGATTTTAGATCGCATAGGAGGTGGGACAAAATTTTTCCATCCTTCTAATATTTCTCTAGGAGTGCGTTTCATTTTGATGGCAGTAGCAAAAGCGAGGGCAAAATTTGCAGCGTTGTGTTTGCCGGGGAGTGGAATTTCATAAATGTGATTACTTTCTGTAAATAATTTTCCTTCTTTAGAAAAAATCTCTAATTTAATTTCAGATTTAGTAGGTGTTTCATTAATTATTTCCCAAACGATAGTTCGTTCCGTATTTTCAAATATAAAATCTCTTTGTGTGTATTCTTGATCAAATTCACATTTTTCGATGACAAGAAAATCTTTTTCAATCGACAAAGGATATTTATGATGCGTTACTTTACCACGGTATTGAATATTAATATCATGGGTAAATCCAGATAAAATTCTTTCATCTGCAAGCTGCCAAATTCTTGTTGTATATGGATTTCTAAATAAAAATAATTCTTCATTCGCTGCACTTTCCCAATTTTTTAATCTTTCTAAATGTTCGGGCCCAAGTGCAGTTAAAACAGATATATCAGGTTCGCTTAAATCGACATGCTGCTGCATTGCTCCCATTTCATCAATACCAATTTCAAGCACAAGCGCATGTGGTTGTTCTTTTATATTATGTTCTTCTTGACACAATGTAATAGCGAGTCCTAAAAATCCATTTTCACTTTTTTGGGTTTTTGTTACTTTATAATTCGGTCCACTCAATAAACTGGCTAGCATTTCTTTCGTTGTCGTTTTTCCATTGCTCCCACCAATTCCTATCACTGGAAATGGAAAACGATGCCTCATAAATTGAGCAAATTGTCGAAAAGAAATCAATACATTTTCTACTTCAATGCATTTTTCACGAAACTCTGGTTTTAATTCATTTACAAATTTAGAATCTTTATTGACCAAAGCTAAAGGCAATTCTTTTTCAAAACATTCTTGTAAATAAGAATGCCCATCAAAGTTTTCTCCTTGTAGGGCAACAAAAAACTGTTGTGGTTTCAATTTACGACTGTCCGTACAAACTCCAATTAAAGTAACATTTTCTAAAGTTTCAAATGGACATGATTCTTCTAAAATAGCCTGATATATTTCTTTTCCAGTCAACGGCCACATTTTGTATATTCTCCAATTTTATATTAGATATAATCTCAATCGACAGACTTCAGATTCAATCCCCAAGGCAGCGATTCGATATCGCGTTATCATAGAGGATTAAAAGCGATGGAAACAAGCTTTAGCTATCGTCTTAAGAACAAAGTTAGATTTGTGACTGCGACTGCTCTGTTTGATGGACATGATGCCAGTATCAATATCATTCGCAGACTTTTGCAACAAGGTGGAGCAGAAGTGATTCATCTTGGCCACAATCGCAGTGTTAGCGAAGTGGTCAATGCAGCAATTGAAGAAGATGTGCACTCGATTTCAGTCAGCTCCTATCAAGGTGGTCACGTCGAATATTTTAAATATATGAGGGAGATGCTCGATAAAATGGGGCGTCCCGATATGAAAATTTTTGGTGGTGGTGGTGGGGTTATCATCGCAAAAGAAATTGAAGAATTGCAGAAATTCGGCATCACGCGCATCTATTCACCCGATGATGGTTTAAAAATGGGACTTGAGGGAATGATCTGCGATATGCTTGAAAAATCAGATTATTCACTCGAGAGCTGGCCTGAAGAAATGGAAAATCGTGATATTGCAGCGGGTGATCATTTGCGCTTAGCGCGCGCTCTGAGTGTCATTGAAAATAATTTACACGGATTGCCATCAAAAATTTTAGCGCAAATTGAGAACGGAAAAAGAAAAAAAGAAGAAAGTAACAACAAAACACCTCCACTTGTTTTAGGGGTGACGGGAACGGGCGGAGCAGGCAAAAGTAGTTTGACAGATGAGCTCATCCGACGCTTAATTTTGGAATTTCCTGAAAGAAAAATCTGTATTTTTAGTGTGGATCCGTCTAAACGCAAAACAGGCGGAGCCCTGTTAGGGGATCGCATTCGGATGAATGCAATCAATCATTCAAATATTTTTATGCATAGTTTTGCAACGCGTGGAAGTAAAAGTGAATTATCTTCAATTACACGAGAAGCAATTTGTTTAGCGCGTAGTGCAGGTTTTGATCTTATTATTGTTGAAACAAGTGGGATTGGGCAAGGTGACACAGGAATTCTCGACGTGTCTGACTTGTCACTTTATGTAATGACAAGTGAATTTGGCGCAGCGACCCAGCTTGAAAAAATAGATATGTTAGATTTTGCTGATCTCATTGCGATCAATAAATTTGATCGGAGGGGTTCAGAAGATGCTTTTCGCGATGTAAAAACCACCATTCGCCGCAGTCGTTATGCAGGCAATAAAAATATTAGAGAAGAGAGCTATCCTGTTTTTGGCACAATTGCTTCTAAGTTTAATGACGATGGGGTCAATGCACTTTATCGAGAGTTATTAAAAATTATGGAAGAGAGGGCGAAACAGGTTTCTTGGCAACCAAGACTCGATCTAAAAACTGCGCGAAAATCATCAAATGTTTCACCAATCATTGCGCAAAATAGGACAAACTATTTAAGTGAAATTGCAAGTGCCATCCGTGCTTATCATAAAGAAACGGTCGATCTGGCAAAAATAGCAACGGATATATTTTCCTTAGAAAGAGCTAAGAAATTAATAAAAGATCAGATTTTTCATCAAAACATTGACAAGGAAATAAAAAAATCATGGGAACATTTTCCTAAGAATTTAAAAAATGACTTGCAGAATTTTGAAGATTTAAAAGCGAATTATTTGGGTGATTCTTTTAAATATGAAGTAAGAGGCAAACAATATTCTGTAGATACAAATACTATTTCTTTATCCGGTTTAAAAATAAAAAAAATATATTTACCGCAATGCGAAAGTTTCGGTGAAATAATTAAATATTTACGCAATGAAAACGTACCTGGGGCATTCCCATACACTGCAGGAGTATTTCCTTTTAAGCGCGCAGATGAAGATCCGAAAAGACAATTTGCGGGAGAAGGTGGACCGGCAAGAACAAATAATCGTTTTCATTTTTTAACCAAAAATGACAGTGCGAAAAGGCTTTCAACTGCTTTTGACAGTGTGACTTTGTATGGCGATGAGCCTACAAAAAGACCAGATATTTATGGGAAAGTAGGTGAAAGTGGGGTTAGTATAGCTACCCTTGAGGATATGAAACTCTTGTACAAAGGATTCGATTTATGTGATCCGAATACAAGCGTGAGTATGACAATCAACGGACCTGCTCCCATTATTCTAGCTTATTTTTTTAATACAGCCATCGATCAACAATTAGAATTGGCAGAAAAGAAAAAAGGACATAAATTAACAGAGGATGAAATAATTGCTGTTAGAAAATTTACTCTCGAAACTGTGCGAGGTACTGTACAAGCAGATATTTTAAAAGAAGACCAAGCACAAAATACCTGTATATTTTCCATTGATTTTGCCTTAAAAATGATGGGAGATATTCAAGAGTACTTTGTCCAAGAAAAAGTAAAAAATTATTATTCTGTGAGTATTTCGGGTTACCATATTGCGGAAGCAGGGGCAAATCCAATCACTCAGTTGGCATTCACTCTAGCAAATGGCTTCACCTATGTTGAATATTATTTAAGTCGTGGCATGCATATCGATGACTTCGCTCCCAATCTTGCATTCTTTTTTAGTAACGGGATGGATCCTGAATACTCGGTTATTGGGCGAGTTGCACGCAGAATTTGGGCTATAGCAATGCGTGATAAATATAAAGCAAACGAGAGATCACAAAAATTAAAATATCATATTCAAACAAGTGGGCGTTCATTGCATGCGCAGGAAATGGACTTTAATGACATACGCACAACTTTACAAGCACTGCTTGCTATGTCTGATAATTGCAATTCCTTGCATACCAATGCCTACGATGAAGCGATTACTACTCCAACGGAAGAAAGCGTGCGGCGCAGTATGGCTATTCAGCTCATATTGGCGCGTGAATTTGGTATGCTTAAAAATGAAAACCCACAACAAGGTAGTTACTTTATTGAGGCACTCACAAATGCTGTGGAAGAAGCTGTTTTACTTGAGTTTGAGCGCATATCAGCCCGCGGTGGAGTTCTTGGAGCAATGGAAACGCAGTATCAAAGAGGAAAAATTCAAGAAGAAAGTTTATATTATGAAACTCTTAAGCATACTGGTAAGTTGCCTATCATTGGAGTCAATACATATTTAAAAAATAATTCTGAAAGTAATTATATTCCACTAGAAATTCAACTTTCGCGTGCTTCATATGAAGAAAAAGATGAACAGTTGAATAGATTGCAAAGCTTTAAACATGAAAATAAAAATGCCTTAGAAGTTGCGCTGGGACGTTTGCAGACAAAAGTTCTTGCGGGTGAAAATGTTTTTGAGGAACTCCTGCACACAACTCGTTACGCATCACTTGGAGAAATCACCCAGGCACTTTATGCTGTTGGAGGGCAATTTCGCAGAGCAATGTGAATTTTAAAAAGAGGTTTCTATGTCAAGTGATGATCATAATATGCATGAATGTCGCGAGAACTTCTTAAGACTTGTTTTAAAAGATCCTCCCTTGATGAAAAGCAAAAGCTCTCAAAGTTATTTTGAAAGTTATATAAAGAACAAGAATAAACTTGATTTTTATCTAACAAATAGAGAGAAATTAATTTTTTTAATTGGCCCTTCTGGATGTGGGAAATCTCACTTTATTGAAAATTATAAAAAGAGTCAGAATAAAGAATATTATTTTAAAACGAAAAATTTCATAGGTATATCAAGATTAAATGAAGCATATCTTCATCTTTCCGGATATTTGAAATCATTAATTATTATTTTTAGTCTGATTTTTTTTATTTTTATAGTTTCAAATATTATTGAATATTACGATTTTGAATTCATTTCTTTGAGCATTTTATTGTTTTACATTTTTGCTGTGAATAAATTTAATATAACTTATGCATGCTCAGAATACATAAGTTTTTTTAGTAAAAGGATGGCTCTAAAAGGTTTACCAATTATGAGCTTAGCTTATCAAATTCTTGAAAAAAGAAATATAAGTTATTTAAACAAACATAAAGTCATGATTATTGAGGATCTTGACTGCAGTTCATTAAAGGAAAATGACAAGTGGGCTCTCTTGAGCAATCTGTGGAATTTAAAAACGACTTATATTGTTCTGTTAAATTATATGAATTTAGACTGTAGTTTAGATAGTATGCGTTTTCATCTCTTGCAAAAATGTGAAAAACTGGAAGGAAAAATGATTGAATTTAATCCTTCATGGCAATTGAATGAAATGATTATGATTGAATATTTGAGGTCTTTATTTCTTTTGAATGATGAGTTTAAAACTCCTTTTTATCGGCCAGCATGGTTGGAATATTTTACTCCTCGCGAGCTCATTTGCACCATTGATAAATTTAAATATGATTTTGCTCAATATAAATTTAAAAAATACGGCGAAACGGGAGATGTTTTTTTTAACTGTATATTGATCAGAACATTTCTCCTTGCCTATATGGATAAGCAATGTTTATTAAATATCGATGACACACTAAAAATATATTTTGTTGGCAAAGAAGATTCTGCTACTCCACAAATTATTAAAATATTTTATCAATCTATTGAGACTTTTTTGTCGAATGATGTATTCAACAGAGAGCAAGAGGAGACAAGTCTCGCAATAAGAAAGCAGATCTTTCTTGAGAGTGAAGAGCAATTGCTCAAATTTTTTGATGAAAATTTAAATAATTGGAATAAGAATGATGAAAATGCATCCGAGAAAACAGACAGATAAACTTTTATCTCGCCTTCAAAAAGTGGAATGTCCTGACACAACTTTTTTTGCAGAACGTTTTCCAATTGTGATGAAGCGTGGAAGTGGAATGTGGGTGCGTGATGTGGATGACAATCGCTATCTCGATTTTACAGCATGTTTTGCAGTTCTTGCCTTAGGCCATCGGCCAAAAACTTCAATTCATGCTATGCGCAAACAAGCCGCATCTTTATTACATGGGATGGGAGATGTGCATCCCACTCTCCCCAAAATAAAATTGTTAGAACTGTTAGCTGATTTGTCACCTTATGCAAATGCGAAATCCCTTTTAGGGCAGAGCGGTGGAGACGCAATAGAATCAGCTATGAAGACATCGATGCTTGTCACAGGGAGAAGTCGCTTTTTAAGTTTTTCAGGAGGCTATCATGGACTCCAATTTGCTCCTCTTGTGTTAAATGATCGCACAGACTTTACTCAGGGTTTTGAGTCGTGGATTTCCGGTAAAACTTTTATATTACCTTTTCCTTACTTCAAAGGTGATATTTCTTTTGATAATTTAACAGATGACTTTTTACAACAAGAGCATAAACTCGAAAATCCTGATAAAGTTTTACAGTTATTAGAAGAACAACTTAAGAAAAAAGAATATGCGGCTTTGGTCATGGAGCCCATTCAAGGGCGTGGTGGTAAACGAGGATTTTCCAGTGAGTTTGTGAAGCAGTGCAAAGATCTTTGTGCAAAATATGGCACCCTACTTGTTTTCGACGAAATCTACACTGGTTTTGGCAGAACAGGAAAAATGTTTGCGTATGAGCATTACAATGTGATTCCTGATCTTCTCTGCGTTGGGAAAGCAATGGGAGGAGGTCTGCCCATCAGTGCGTGTATCGGCGAAGTGCTCGATGTTTGGGGTAAGTCAAAAGGCGAAGCGCGTCAGACCCAAACATTTTTGGGCAATCCTATAGCTTGCGCTGTTGCTTATGAAACTGTGACAGTGATACAAAAAAATCTTCCTCTTTTTCAAAAGGAATTAATAAAAATTGATGATGTTTTTGCTAAATTTATACATGCAATGAATGAAAATAATTTAATGAAAAAATTTCCGTTTGAAATTCGTGGCAAAGGATTTATGCGTGGTATCTGGTTTTATAAGCAAAATGAAGGTTTCTCTGTTCCGTTAATGGAGCGATTGCTTGAAGCGGGTTATCTAATACTACCTGAAGGGCCGCGTGCAGATGTTCTTTCATTAACTCCACCTCTTATAGCAAAAGCAGAGCACTTTGAGAAAATATTAAATGCGCTCGTGCTTGAATTGAAGAAAATATAAAATAAATGAAGTAAATTGTAAAATTGAAAAATTTCAAAGCATTTCATAATTAAAAACATTATTTAATTTAGACCTTGATTGTCACTCTAACTTTATTTATAAATAATAAGAATTGAAATAATACAATTGAGGAAATATTTATGATAAATCAGCAAACAGAACATTATGATGTTAAATATGGTGTGCATATTGAAAGTTTGAAGATTGAGTTTGAAAACGAATTTCTAAAATATAGTTTCAATGAAGTTTTTAATTTTGATTCCAAGAGCTATGTGAAGTCTATTTTAAATAAAATATATGATTATGAAAGAGCAGAGAAAATAAGAAGCGAAAATTTTTTAGCTGGAACTACGCCAGATGACTATCTTTATAAGTTAATTTATCCTTCTGAAGATGCAAAAGCCATTTGTGGAGTCTTTTTTAGAAGAGGAGATTTAAATAATGCTTTTGTCAAAGTATTTCTTGTGAGTAGGCTAAAGTTAAATGAAAAATTTTTAAATAAATTAAAGGAATCAGCTTTAAATGCATATGCTAAATTTAATCCCAAGCATATAGAAATTATTTTGGATACAAGTGTTCCTTCTGCTGAAATAGAAAGTCTAAAAATTCTCCAAAATGAACGCATAGTTGTTGGTAATATTCATAATATCATTGAACAGAATCAAGGCAAAATGATCTCATCTCTCTGTTTAAATATATCGCAAAATTTAAATTGGTATAAAAATTATACAAATATTTATACAAAAAGTATAGAAGATCTGAATGATCCTAGCAAGAATTGGCCGCGGGCTGAAAGTGAAGAAAAAATAAAAGAATGTTTTTCTCATGGCCTTTTATATGATGTCCAATTTATGGGTGATTGGGTTGGCATTATTGCAGGAAAAAAAGACACATTATTTGGATCTAAAGCTATTTCCGTTGTCGAAATTATTTTGGACCACGACTATAGAGGAACGAATCTTGGTAAATATATCTATATTTTATTCGCAAGAGAAATTGATAAAAGAAGGGATTTAAAAGATCATTTATTTTTATCTGGAAATATTTATTATAAGAATAAAATGGCTCTGAATGCCGCACTTTCTTGTGGAAGAAAAGATATCGCAGGGAGTTTTTTGTTTTGAGTTAGTATAATCCTTTGATTTCATCTGGAAATAATAAGTTAGGATATTTGTCTTCACTTTTACAAAACTTAGGCAAGTTCTGTGTGGACTTATATTTATTCATTTTATCATTTATTATTTCATCATCTTCTAAAGATTTTAGAAATTTCTGAAGCATGACTTCTTGAAACTTCACTTTTTTGGGTAGTTTTGATGTGGAATATGCAAAAACAACACCACTGCATGGAAACATCCCTGCGAATGATAAGTAGCCAGGAAAATACCCTGCGCTGAGCCACAAGATGCCATTGCTTGTTGTCATGGAATACACTGCAGGCGTAAAACCAGTGAATGAAAAGTTTTTTAAGGGAGTCAAGGTGACAAGCTCGAGAAATGGACTTTGAAATGGAGGAGCTTTGGGCAATTTTGGATCGGGAGGCATTTGACCTTTATTAAAAATATCAATCTTATTTCGCATTAAATTTTCGAACCAAACAACAAGATCATTAGGATTTGAATAAATTCCTCCCATACCTTGTGCCCACGATGAATTTAGCTTAACAACATCGACTTGTTCTCGGGAATATCCATGTACTAAATTGTTTATAATGTTTGCGGGAATATCATCTGCACTATAGTGAGTCTTTTTTAAATTATTTTTTGCGAAGATTGAATTATATAGATCTGAGAGACTTTGATTAGTTACTTTTTCAGCAATGAGGCCGAGTAATAAATAATTTGTATTGCTGTTATCCAGTTGTGTTCCTGCAGGAAATGCAACTGAGCCGTCATAGGGAATATCTAAAAGTTCTTTATTTTTCCAGATTTTTGTAGGGTTTTTAATTAATTTATCTACCCACCGAAAGGATTTTGTATAATCAAGGATACCACTCGTATTATAAAGAAGATCGCGAATCGTTATCTTTTTCCAAACCGGATATTCTGGAAACCATTTATCGAGTTTATCAGCATACTTTATTTTCTTTTCGTTTATTAAATTTAAAATTAATTCTGCAGTGAATGTTTTTGTTAATCCGCCAATTTTAAAAAGGGCATCTTCACTTAATTTTTTATCATCACCTTTGCTATATCCACCTGTAACATAATTATAATAATCATCTTGTCCAGCCATGGAAACACTGAGCCATATAGTTGGGATTTGATATGTTTCGCTCGCCCAACGAATGGAGTCATTTGTTTCTTTAGAAAATTTTGCTGAAAATGCAAATGAAACTAAATTTATATAAAATAAATAAAGACACAGTGCAGAGTATAGGATTTTTAGCATAACTCACCTTTATAATTAAGAGAGTGTTTACTTTTAGCAAAAAACGCATGCGCCTATTTAAAATTCCGTGGTAAGCATTCTGATTTTATTATAGGCGTTTTTCTAAGACAAATAATACTGGCAAATATTTGAATAATTTATAAGCTTATATACATTTTTAAAATTTTGGAAATCCTGTCTTAGGAACTGTTGCCTCACTTTGGCAAAATTGTGGGATCTTTATTTGTGATTTATGCTTTTTAATATGTGCGATTACCGATGGATCGGATTTTAAAATTTTAAATATTTCATCGAGGAAAAAAGGATGGAACCCTTTTTTTTGCGGAAAGTTTGAAGCGGTATATGAAAAAACAATACCATTGCAAGGAAACATACCCACTAACGAAACAAAACCTGGTGTCATACCTGGTGTAAAATTGAAATTACGCTTCGTAAATTACTTTAAAATGGCATTTTCATACTTTGATTTCTTTTTTCCAGGCATTTCCAGGTTAAAAAAATCTTTTCTTCGGGACATTTATTCTTAAATTTCATTTTACTCGGAGATTTCTTTCCTCCCTGAGCTCTCATCCTTTAAAAGAACACCAGTTGCTTTTATTTTGTCAGCTTCAAGTATCAGCCACTTAAGTTTGTATGCAGCTTCCTTATAAGATAAGCCTTGCGGTCTGATATTTGATATACAATTGCGCTCTGCATCCGTACGTCCGACTCTTGGATTATAGGTTAAATAAATACCCAAACTGTCGGGGGAGGATAAACCAGGTCTTTCACCTATCAGTAAAACGGAAAAGCGACATTTCATCAATTCGCCGATTTCATCGCTTATGGCAACACGCCCTTGCCGAACTAAAACAATATTAGAAAATGTATAGGCTGTATTGAGAAATTCATTTTGTATTGCTTGAATGACTGAAAGAGAATGACTGTTCGCCGCTGTGGCGGATAATCCATCAGAAATAATAATACAGATATCTTTTTCATTCTCGTTTAATGTATGAATTTTTATTTTACTTTCTTCACAAAGTTCTCGACCAAAGTTTGGATTTAACAAATAAGTTGCTTTGTCTTTTGCTTTGCTATGAACAATTTGAGCGTTTAATTTTAAATTTTCTAATTTCTTTTGTAAAGTTTCGACTTGAAAATTTTCATAGATAGCATCGCGTGCGAGTGCGTGGGATAAATTAAAATCGAGTAAGGCATTTGTGGGTAAACTATTTCCTGTTCGACCTTGAGCGATTCTTGCGTCGGTGTGCTTTTTTAAATAATGCCAAACGTCTTTTTTGCTTATATTATTCATCTTTTTCTCTTTATATAAAATTTTCAAGTAAAAGTGGATGATCTTGGGTTGGATTGATCATATGCTGTTTAGCATTTTGTAAACCCATTTTATTGAGCCAGGCATCAAATTCAGGTGCTCTTTTTAAACCGAGTAGATCTCGTATATAAAGAGCATCGTGAAAGGAAGTGCTCTGATAATTCAGCATGATGTCATCTGCACCGGGAACGCCCATAATAAAAGTAACACCAGCATTTCCGAGTAAAGTTAACAACACATCCATATCATCTTGGCAGGCTTCAGCGTGATTGGTGTAGCAGATATCACACCCGATAGGCAGACCGAGAATTTTTCCGCAAAAATGATCTTCAAGTCCAGCACGAATAATTTGTTTTCCATCATATAAATATTCTGGTCCAATAAAACCAACAACGGTATTAATCAATAATGGGGAGAAATGGCGAGCTACAGCATAGGATCGCACTTCGCAGGTTTGTTGATCCATATTAAAATGTGCATTGGCTGAAAGGGCGCTGCCTTGCCCTGTTTCAAAATACATAACATTGTTACCTAACGATCCTCTATTCAATGAATGTGCAGCTTCTTGCGCTTCTTTAATAATATTTAAATTAACCCCAAAATGCTGATTTGCTTTTTCGGTTCCTGCAATAGATTGAAAAACAAGATCGATGGGAATATTTTTTTCGATCATTTTAATTGTATTTGTTACGTGGGTTAAAATACAAGACTGTGTTGGAATTTCATAGCGATTTATTATTTCTGCAAGCATAGTATTTAAATTGGAAAGAGTTGAAATATTATCACTCGCAGGATTTATTCCAATCACAGCATCGCCACTGCCATAAAAAAGACCATCAAGCAGTGATGCAGCAATCCCTTCGGGATCATCGGTTGGATGGTTGGGTTGTAACCTTACTGAGAGATGTCCTTTGAGTCCTAAGGTATTTCTGAAACGTGTGACGACATTACATTTGCGTGCGACATGGATGAGATCTTGATTGCGCATTAACTTGGAAACGGCTGATGCCATTTCGGGGGTGATTCCCGCAGAAACTTTATTAAGAGTTTCGGTGTCGACTTCATAAGAAAGCAGCCAATTTCGGAACTCTCCTACAGTTAAGTGTGAAATATATTTAAAAGCTTCTTTATCATGTGTATCAATAATAAGTCTTGTTATTTCATCGGTTTCATAGGGGACGAACTCTTCTTGTAAAAAACATTTTAACGGAACTGCTGCGAGAGTTATTTTTGCTGCAACTCTTTCGACCGCATTTTTTGCACTGATCCCTGCAAGAACGTCTCCTGATCGCTCAGGAGATGCTTTCGCTAAAAGTTCTTTTAGATTTTGAAAATGATATATATTGTTTTGAATTGCTGTTTTAAAAGACATTTATAATTTCCTTATTGTAAAAGGTATTTTAAATTAATGCATTTTATCGCAAAATGCGATCACTTTTCCGAATATGTTTTCAGATGTTGCAATGCCTCTTGAGCTGACTCAGGAAAGTAATTGATTTATTATTATATTTTAAAGTCACATTTTAAAAATCGAACAGTAACTAGAGAAGATAGAGAAGAGAAAACTTTATTGAGAATAGTTCTCAATAAAGTGCGATTAATTTGACTCTGAAATGAATTTAGAAAATACTTTAGCCAATACCCAATATTTCAAGATCCCATCCACCCTCACGCACAACCAAGGGTTCATTTCCGGAAAAATCGATGACAGCAGACACATGAATAGGAACAACTTCATCATTTTCGAGAGCAAGATCCACTTTTCCATGCGTAATTTGATTGCATATTTCTGTTACATTAATCCACCATGAGTCATGCTGATTTTCTTCGGAAAAATAATCTTGGGCAATCAGTTCATCTTCATCAGTAACGCTTGTAACGAGGAGAGGATTTTTAAATTCCTCAAGAATATTTATGAGCACAGGATGATTCGATATGCGAATTCCGACAGTTTTACGTTTGGGACCAGCTGCAATTTTTGGAGTATTTTTATTACACTGTAAGATAAAGGTATAGGGGCCAGGCCAGACACGGGTGGCAATCCGAAAAATTTGTGTGCTTAAATTAGCCATTTGACTGACTTGTGAAATGTTTCTACACAACAAACTAAATGGTTTATTTTTAGGATGTCCAGGACGGAGTTGCAGAAATCGAGTGTGAGTTGATTCACGCGATGCATCGCCGATAAAACAATAACCTGTTTCACTCGGAGCAAGTATAATTCCTCCGCTGTCAAGAATTTCGGTTGCAGTTTTTATATGTCTTTTTTCAGGATTTTTTTGATGTATGCTTAAAAATTGGGTCATAAGGATCGCCTTCTTTCTCATTTAGAGAATTTATTTGTATATTGCAGAAACCGATTTGTCATTTGATCTTTATATTTGAGCAAGGCATTTCACATTCTGGGTTTTGCAAGTTGACATCTTGTTCGGGATGCATTCTTATGGCACCGAAAATGTAGCACGTCAGGGGAGGATATATCCGCGATGGATGCTTTTTACGCTACGATTATTGAAGATGTGAAGAATATCGTTTCGGCAAATGAATTTAAGTTTGAAGAACGTGCACATATGGAGCACGAACAAACTTTATCTATTGCGAAAGATAAAATTGTTGAAGTCATGCTTTGTCTTCGTGACAAACATAAATTTGAATTTATGATGGATCTCTGTGGTGTCGATTGGCCAGAACGTGAGAAACGATTTGATGTCGTTTATCATTTATTATGTCCTAAATCTAACAGACGTTTGAGAGTAAAATGTGAAGTAGGTGAAAAAGAATCTATTCCATCTATCATGAGAGTTTGGAAAACCGCAGATTGGTTTGAGCGTGAAGCATGGGATATGTACGGAATTGAATTTGCAGGACATCCTGATTTACGCCGTATTTTAACTCATAATGAATTTAAAGGTCACCCACTGCGCAAAGATTACGCAGCAGATCACAATCAAGCAATGCGTGGTGAAGGACTCGAAAATATTTTTGAAAAAGACCGTGAACGTCTTATGAAAAAATACAATCATGAAGATCTTATGTGGATCAATATTGGGCCAGCCCATCCCGCAACGCATGGTACTTTACGTTTTATGTCCGTTATTGACGGCGGTGAACGTATTAGAGAAATGGATGTTGAAATTGGATATTTGCACCGTTGTTTTGAAAAAATGTGCGAAAATCATAATTATAATCAAATTATTCCATATACAGATCGCTTGAATTATTGTTCGGCACCTATGAATAACAGTGCATTTTGTGAAACTGTTGAAAAATTAATCGGAATTAAAGTACCAGAACGTGCACAAATGATGCGCATGATTATCGATGAACTTTCACGCATTATGGATCACTATGTCTGTGTCGGTGCAAATCTTGTTGACTTAGGCGCGATCACAGGTTTCTTTTATTTATTTGAAGAACGTGAATTAATTTATGCATTATTTGAAAAATTATGTGGTGCAAGATTAACTGTTTCTTTAATGCGTATCGGTGGAATGGGTTTTGAAGTTCCAGAAGGTTGGCTTGAAGAGTGCAGCCGTGTTATCGATAAAATTGAAAAACGTCACGCTGAAATTGAAAGTCTTGTTACGACAAATCGTATATTTGTGCAACGCACAAAAGGATCAGGTATTTTACCGAAAGATCTCGCTGTTCAGTATGGTTATACAGGACCGTGTTTGCGTGCAACAGGCTATGAATACGATATTAGAAAAGAAGAGCCTTATTGGTTTTATGATCAAGTCAAATTCGATGTACCCGTTGGCGTGCATGGGGATACCTATGATCGTTACCTCGTACGAATGGAAGAAGTGCGTCAAAGTATAAAAATTCTCCGCTGGTGTCTTGCAAATATGCCTGGAGGACCCATCAATGTTCCCGATAAAAATATAGTTCTTCCAACGAAGAAGGATGTTTACGGAAATATCGAAGGGCTCATGAATCACTTTATGCTGATTATAAAAGGTGTTCAACCGCCTATAGGTGAAGTTTATCACCGCAGTGAAGCAGCCAATGGTGAGCTTGGATTTTATGTCATTTCTGATGGCTCAGGAACTCCTTATCGAGTGAAATGCCGTCCACCTTGCTTTGCGCTGTTAAGTGGTTTTCCAGAAATGGTGCGCGGAAATTTCCTCGCCGATGCTGTTGCTGCTTTAGGAAGTATCAATATCATTGCAGGCGAACTCGATAGATAAGGGGCACTCTATATGCCAATTTTTTCACCAGAACTTACTAAAACCATTGAAGGTTTTCTAACTCGCTACGAGACAAAACGTTCGAGTATTTTACCTATTCTGCATGCGATTCAAGATGAAAAAGACTGGATATCCGATGAAGATATCGATGCTCTTGAAAAGAACTTTGGCCTTTCAGCTGTCGACGTCAGAGAAGTGCTGACTTTCTATACGATGTACAGGCAGACTCCTCCTAAGCCTTACCGCTTTGAAGTCTGTAAGAGTATTTCTTGCTGGCTGATGGGAGCGAACGACACAATTAAAACTTTGCGCCATGAAATAGAAAAAGCAGAAAAAGAAGGACGTCCACTTCCATTTGAAATTCATGGAGTCGAGTGCTTAGGGCAATGCGGATATGCACCCTCTACTCTCATAAATAAAGATCGCCATAATAACGTTACACCTGAGAAAGCTTTGCAACTTTTAAAAGAATACAGTGCAAAAGAATTGCCAAAAGCGGCAGTTCTTTGTGCTACTAATTTAGCTGCAAAAGCGCAAAAATAAGGAGACTCCATGCCAGTTATTAAGAACGAATATCAAGGGCGTAAACCTGATGAGTTTCGTATTTTGCTTGGTCTTGAAGGGTATCCTGACTCAAGAAATATCAAAACATATATTGAAAAAAGCAATGGCTATAAAGCTTTGGAGAAAGTTCTCAAAGGTGGAATGAGCTCAGAAGATGTTATTAACACTGTGAAAGCATCGGGTTTAAGAGGTCGTGGTGGAGCAGGATTTCCAACAGGTCTGAAATGGAGTTTTGTGCCAAAAGGACCAGGGGAAAAATATCTGATTACAAACTTCGATGAAGGTGAGCCTGGCACATATAAGGATTGCTATATCTCTGAAGTCACTCCTCATTCCCTCGTTGAAGGAAAAATAATTGCATCTTATGCAATTGGTGCAAAGAAAAGTTATATCTATATTCGAGGGGAATTCCACAACGAAATTCGCTGGTGCCAAGAAGCTATTAAAGAAGCTTATGCGGCAGGCTACTTAGGCGAAAACATCATGGGTTCGGGTTTTACCCACCATATGGATGTTTACTCAGGTGCAGGAGCCTATATTTGTGGAGAAGAAACAGGACTTATCTCTTCCTTAGAAGGAAAAAAAGGCCAACCAAAATTAAAGCCACCGTTTCCAGCAATCAAAGGCTATCTTGGCAAACCCACTGTTGTGAACAACGTTGAATCCTTAGCTGTGGTTCCATGGATTATTAACAACGGACCTGAAGCTTATAAGAAATTTGGTACAGAAAAATCACCTGGAACAAAATTATTTAATGTCAGTGGACCTATTGCAAAACCTGGTTGTTATGAACTTCCGTTAGGCTACCCACTTATGCGCTTTATCAACGAAGACTGTGGCGGACTTATTGGTGGGAAAAAGCTAAAAGCTATTATTCCGGGGGGGTCTTCCGCTCCTGCCTTGACAGCAAAAGAATGTGAAAACCTAACTCTTGATTATGAAGCGATTGCAGGAGCAGGGTCCATGCTTGGTTCCGGAGCTATCATTGTCATACCTGAAGATGTCAGCATGGTGTCTGTTCTTGAAAATTTAATGGATTTTTATGCGCATGAATCCTGTGGACAATGCACGCCTTGTCGTGAAGGAACGGGTTGGCTATATAAAATTTCAAAGCATATTTTAAAAGGCAAAGGGACAAAGACGGATATGGATCGAATGTATTCAATTGCAAATAACATGCGTGGGAAAACAATTTGTGTTCTTTCCGACGCTGCTGCCGATCCTGCTCGCGCCATTGTTACTAAATTTGCACATGAATTCGAACCATATCTTAAAGGGTAAAAAAAATGTCAGAAACTGTTACGCTAACAATTGATGGCAAAGAAGTCACTGTACCAAAAGGGACTTCAATCATTGAAGCTACAGAAATTTTAGGAGTTGAAATTCCAAGATTTTGTTGGCATCCAGGCCTATCTGTGGCGGGGGTTTGTCGCTTTTGTATGGTAAAAATTGAAGGCATGCCCAAGCTGCAGATTGCTTGCAATACCGCTTGTACGGAAGGCATGAAAGTCATCACAGTGAGCGATGAAGTCAAAGATGCACATAAATGGGCTCTTGAATTCCATCTTATCAATCACCCACTCGACTGCCCTATCTGTGATCAAGCGGGTGAGTGTGAATTACAAAATTATTATATGAAAGTGGGGCGTTATTCTTCGCAAATGGACGAAGATAAAGTGCTTAAACCCAAAGCTCTCGATGTCGGTGACAATCTTGTCCTTGATACAGAACGTTGTATTTTGTGTTCACGCTGTGTGCGCTTTGAAGATGAAGTTACCAAAACAAGTTCTCTCGGAATATTCAACCGCGGTGATCACTCTGTGATTGGCACATTTCCAAATAGAAAAGTTCAACACAATTATAGCTATAATATTGTTGATATCTGTCCAGTGGGCGCATTTACAGCAAAAGATTTTCGCTTTAAATGTCGTGTTTGGTTTCTTAATGAAACAAAAACAATTTGTCCTGGCTGCTCAACTGGCTGTAACGTTACTTTATATGAGCATAAAAACCAGAGACAATATTACCGCTTAAAACCAAGAAAAAATTTGGAAGTAAATGGCCATTGGATGTGTGATGAAGGCAGAACAATGTATGAACATTTAAATGCCACCAATCGTCTTGCAGCACCTATCATGCAGGGTAAACATTTATCTTGGAATTTATTGAGTAAAGAATTAAAACAAAAGCTTGAGAAAGTTAAGGGTAATGCTGCTAAAGTGGCATTGGTATTAACTCCACAATACACAAATGAAGAGTATGAAAATATATTATCTTCTCTCAATTCAATATTAGGTGGTCTGCCGAATATTTTTGTGTGGCGTGACAGTAAGGAAAAATTTGATGATTTTGATGGAATATTAATGCGTGGCGATCGCAATGCGAATTCAAAAGGTCTTGCACAAACTCTTGAAAAAAAATCAGCGCAAGCAATTCCTTTAAGTGGGGATTTTTCTCCACTTGCTTCAGCGAATGCAGAATTGGTCATCGTTTTTGGACCAGAAATCGAAAAAGCGTATTCACAATTTGCAACAGAAGTTTCACGTTTTGCTGAAATGACCAATGTTGTTTATTTTGGTACAACCTTAAATCCAATCGCTAAAAAGTTTTCACTTACGATTCCGACAAAAGTTTTTGCAGAAAAGAATGGAACCTTTGTCAACTTTAAGGGCATTCCGCAAAAGCTAAAAGCGAATCCACTTGTTTTCCCTGCTATGAAGGGAATTGAAGATATTTTTGCAGAAATGAAAGCGTGAGGCATTGACAATGGGATATATTAACGTTTCAAAAGACCCAGAAAAAAGCCTAAAAAATGGTTATTTGTCTACAACTTTGCTAGGTCTTGGGCAGACAATTTCCGTTTTTGCAAAACAGCTTTTTAAATTGGAAGAGTCCGTCACTATTCAATGGCCAGAAGTCGAATACAAATACTCTGAACGTTTTAAAGGCGCGCACTTTTTAACAAAAAGACCTGATGGACAAGTCCGTTGCACGGCTTGTTTTTTATGTGCAACCAATTGTCCTGCGCAATGTATAAATATTGTTGCGGGACAAGCAAAAGACAATGGTATTGAAAAATATCCAGTGCGTTTTGAAATTGATATTTTACGCTGTGTTTTTTGTGGCTTTTGCGAAGAAGCTTGCCCTGTAGACGCAATTCGTCTTGGGCCAGAATATTCTATGGCGGGTTTACCTGAACAAAAGTGGGTTTACACCAAAGATTATTTATTAAATAGAGATGAAATAAAGAAACAAGTGGGTGCAAAACAAGTTTCGAAGAAAGAAGAAAATACCAAAGACGCATCTGTACTCAGTTCTCTCCCAAATATTCATCGTCATTCAGGCGAAGGTCATTAAAATTAAAGTATAATTAAATATTAAGATTAATTCTGTGTTTAATTATACTTTATTAAAATATTTTTTGGGGACTTCTCTAAACCAATGGTTTAACGTTTCTTCTCCTAATTTATCGTAGATATAACTATATAATTCAGAAAGTTTTGTCTCTATATCGGGCTTACTGTCCCCATTACCTATGACAGGGGCATGATGAATGTATCTGCCAAAATATTCCTCACAAAAAGAATAATAATTTTTAGTAAATAATATAAAATTATGCCTCATTTCTTCTATTATAATTGAATCTTCATAAATAAATAGATTAAAATCTATATCCTAATCTAAAAATGATTCATTGCAGAGTCAAAGCCATTTTAATGTTTCAGTAAAAATATCTTCGCCCTCTTTAAAGCTCAGGCTCGGATTTTCTTTTATAAATCTTTCTATTATATTTTATTATAAAATATTAAAACTTCAGTGAGGCTTTTCCTTTTGTATTCAATATTTTTTAACATTTTATCCTCTATATAAATATTAAATCTATTTAAATAATATAGTATACAATTTATTATTTTTGCGAAGTTAAATGATGTAAAGAGTATTATATCATTTTAAATGAAGGCAAATATCAATACCAATACATCTGATCTTATTATTTTTTTATAATATTATCTTTCTTTTACAAGCCTTTTGATAAATTCAGATTTGGTTGTTTTTATTCTGAAATATTTTCATCTTTTTTGAATTAATAGAAACTGCCTAAACTATAAAAAGTAACAAAATAAAAGTCAATTCGTGGAAAAGAAAAAATGAAAGGTAATGTTCGAGATATAAAATCTTTATAATTCATATATGTAATCATAGCAAAGTTGTGTTCACTAAGAGGAGGTGAAATAAGTATGCAATAGTCATTCAGCTGCCAAAAAGCCAAGGTCGATTTTTTGATGTTAGACTCTTGGAGCAGTCGCTGAATACGGATTTGCATGAAGAGTGGTGAATAACTCGCTTCTAAGGGAGCAAGAGTGTGGCTTTGTTTTGTTCAAGTGCACAGCGGATTTTTTCTTTAAGTTATTGATATATTAAATAAAATTTATTCAAGAGAAAAAATCATGGCGCAACTTTTAAATTAATTATACTTTCAGTGGGTCTGGAACGGAGCAACTTCGTTGGCTGATTAGAATCCAAAAAAACACGAATATCTTCAGATAGATACGGTGTTTCTTCGCGAACACTTGCTTCTACATGCGGGTTGCTAAAATAAAAACAAGTTGAAATAATTCCAAAACAGAATGTCCTATTCAAAATAGACTTGAAAAAAGTAAGAAATAAAGGTAGGGGAGATACTTCGACCAAACTCCTTGCTCCTCATGTCTGGGGCTCAAGTTTTAGTTGCGCGATCCATAAGGAGAATTCTATGCGTGAATATGAAGCAATGATTATTGCCAAGGCTGATTTGCCTGAAGCTGAACTATCCAAGATGGTTTCTAAATGGGAGACTATCATTGGAACTGACGGTGGACAAGTTGTCAAAAAAGACACTTGGGGTGTACGCCGCCTTGCTTATCCTATCAATAAGCAAAATCGTGGAAACTACTTCGTTTATGATGTAGCGACCAATCAAGCAAATATCCACGAGCTTGAACGTGTTTTAAAACTCGAAGAAAATGTTCTTCGTTCAATGGTTATCAAACTTGCAGACAATGTAAATGTTGAAAATCGTCGTTTAGAACTTCAACAACAAGCAGAAGCAGCTGCCCAAAGAGCAGCAGAAGCGGCTCGCGAAAAAGCTGAATCTGAATCATTAGGTGCTCGTAGAGGCCGTGACGACGAATAATTATTGCGAGATATTTTTCGTTTTCAAGGCTTTTTAAGCTGAAATTAGAGGTTTTCATGGCGCAAAAGTTTAGCAACCCGCAAGGGTCGAGTTCAAGTCAAAACAACAATGCTCCAGCAAAAAAAATTACGCCGGCTTTGTTTTTTTCTGGGATCTTTGTAGCTATTAGCTTTATCGTTATGCTGATTCCTCTTGCTCTCTTTAATGTTGCGCAGGTAGCAGCCATGTTAGGCAAAAGAATAGCTCTTTTCTTAATGGCAGCTGTTGCAGGTTCTTTTTTTCTCTTTGGTTATTTATTTTCAAATTTAAATATAATGGCTATGGGGTTTTTAGTGATTCTCGCTATTCCTTTTTTCATGTCAGCGATTTATTTTCGTGAAAAAAGAAAACATTGGCTGTATGCAGCCTCTGTTTTATTTCTCCCAGCAGTTTTGTTTTTTAGCTGCATTTGTTTTACACCTGTCAAGCTGATAGAACAAAATGGAGAAATAAAAAGCGAATTACAATTGAGTATCGAACAAAAGAAAGAGCAACTGCAAGCAGAGATCGCTGGTAGAAAACCAACTGCTGGTGAGACTCAACTGAGTGCAAAATACGATCAACTCTCAGAACAAATTGCTCAAATCATTTCTATGCCAGAAGTGAAAAAATTTATTGAATATAACTCTTGGCAAAGAATAGCTTATTTTGTTTATGGAGCAATGGCATCCACATTCTTAATCGGATTGTTGACTTCCTTTGCTAATGTTGTTTTTGTTGATTTTGGTTATGAGCAAATAGAAAGATTGCGCTCTGTGGTGAATTATATCCGCAGAAACCCATCTTCTTTTTCTTCTCAAATCGTTTCTGTCCTTTTTTCTATGCCAATGGTTAGAGCAAATAGACTGGAAACACCAATTTATATCAATCATCATTCTTCGCAAAGTGTACGTATGGAAACAAATGGGCAAAAAACCTCGTTTCTAACAGCACTTTGGAAACCCTTGAAGCCAAAAAACACAATTTTATGGCAAGGATATGCCTTTCAATATGAGGGCAAAAGCGCATGGGATCTAAGAAGTTTTTCTTTACCGCTGCCTCTTGCTCTTTTTGCTGTCGCCTTTATTGGAACTATAGCATTTTGGTATGGAAACCTTGATTCTATCATAGCATCCTTAGGGCAAGGAAGCTTTGCTCCTGTGCTCGCAGTCCTCAGTGCTTTATCATTTGTCATTTTGACTATTGTAGCATTGCAGGGGATGTTTACAGTCTACAAAAGACTATCAACTCTGTTGATTCTCATTTTAGTGTCTGTGTTTTTTATTCTGAGTTCAAAAATATTTTTTGGACCTTATGCAATTCTAGCAGTATTTGGTGCTGTTGGATTGTTTGATTATGTGTATGATTGGCGCGGAAGAAAGCTTAAATCTTAAGTTCTTTCTGTGTTTTTCTAAATGAATTTGGTTTTTAATATACAAGAGGGTTATTATTATGCTCGTACTTTTGCAAGCAAATGTACCAAACTTAGGTCATATTGGTGACCTTGTTAAAGTAAAGTCAGGATATGCTAGAAATTTTCTTTTTCCACGCGAACTTGCTGTTTTAGCGGATGAAAGAAATAAAAAATTGCTTGAGCACCAACGCCGTCAAGCTGAAATGAAGAAGCAAAAAGAACTTGCTGCAGCAACTGAACTTGCAGCAACTATCAGTGCTCTTTCCTTAACGATTCAAAAACCAGTTGGTGAAGAAGATAAAATCTTTGGAACAGTTACAACTCAAGAACTTGCAGATGCGTTCCGTGCTGCTGGCCATGAAATTGATCGTCGGATGATTACAATTATCGATGAAATCAAGCTAGTAGGTGTTTATAAAGGTTCCGTTAAGCTTCATCCAGAAGTTTCTGCTCAATTCAATATTTGGGTTGTTGCACAAAACTAAAAATTATCCCTTTTGTATCAATTGGTTATATTTTTTGAAAGCAGGTGAGAACGTCTCATCTGTTTTTTTTTGTCAGTTTTTATTTTTAAGTTCTCATGAATAGATTCCGATTTTCTTTTTATGAAACATTTAAAAGATGCACGAAATCTATTGGAGCAAGGTGATTCAGGAGGAGCTATGGAGATTATTGAAAATCTTCTTGGTCTATCTCCTAGGAACATGGAAGCGTTGAGAATGAAATCCTTTATTCTTGATTCCTGGGGGCGGTTTGATGAGTCCTTGGCTATCTTGCATTCCTTGGGAAAATTGGCTACGGAAGATGAACCCTTTGAAGATTTAGATAGACGGATGGAAGAAGAGCGTGAGTCTCTCATCTATAGCCGTCTGACTCCTGAGGGCAGATGGTATTTTCAATTTTCACCCTTGCAAATGCTTGTTTCGTTATTTGGTTTAATGGGTTGTTTCTTATTTTTAATCACAAGCCCTACATATTTTGATAGCCCTGGATCTTCACTTGGACTTGCTCTTTCCTTTGTTACGTTGGTATTGTTACCTTGGATAGTTTTATTAACTCTGAATTTTAAAGGTGTAAAGAAAATATTGGTAGGTCTCGCTGGAATTCATGTTTTTTATGGGGTTAAGAAAATATCCTACACATGGGAGCAAATGGGCTCGGTTGTCATTGAATATGATACCAACTTGAATACGGACTATTTGCGCATGATTGTTTATTCTAAATCAACAAGAGAAGCTCTTCTTAATTTCGATATTTCTAGAGGCAGTAGTGTGATTCGGGCAAGAAGGCATTTTGTCAGACTTGTTCTTAGTTATATTGACACTGTCAGCTATGTTCCAAGAGGAAAAGCTACAGATTTTGATCGCAATAATAATAAAACTACAACTGCAGCTTAATTATTTTCTACTTTATTAGGCTTTTTCCATAGATCTGCCAGGCGATTTTTAAGACGTAATTCAGTGCCATAATCGGAAGGTAAATACGCAGCTACTCTTTCCTTCTGTTTAATCTTAGAAATATCTTTTGGTAAATAGTCAAAATAAACAAAAGAATTTTCGAAATTGTGTGGGTATTTATATTGGCTTTTACCTTTGATAGTTATTTCATTTGGGGGCTGTAATGAATAGCCATTTTCCTCTGCTTGTTTACGCCAGTTTCTCACTCTTTCGATTGCAAGATAAGCTTTGTTACTTTTCATCGTGCTGGCTAAATAAGTAACAACTTGAGCCAAAGGAATTCTGCCTTCGGGCATGCCAATGCATTCAATCGCTTTATATGCATTTACTGCTAAAGAAAGTGCCTGTGGATCTGCATTGCCAACATCTTCACTAGCAAAAATGACACAGCGTCTGGCTATAAAAATGGGATCTTCACCTTTATCGAGGGCTGTAATAGCATAAAATAGTGCAGCGTCGGGATCACTTCCACGCATACTTTTAATCATAGCGCTTATAAAATCGTAATGATTTTTATTTGTAAATGCTTTTAATGAGTTTTTAAATACATCATTTTCTTCGTCTTCAGTTTTACAATGAATAATATTTTCAAATAAATTTAAGGCAAAGCGCAAATCACCTCCACTCATTTGAGAAATTTTTGGAATAATCTGTTTATTTATTTTAAATTCATCAAAAGATTTATTCTGAAATTCTTCTTCATTATTTTTTAAGAACTCATACCCATGCAATAAACCTTGAGTGATATCATCTTCGTTCAACGGAGTAATATAAATACTTCTCACTCGACTTAAAATAGGTGGCGAAAGTTCTGTTGTCGGGGATTCCGTTGTTGCTCCTATGATCCAAGCTTCAGAATATTCAAGGATAGGGAGGAGAATGTCTTGTTGATTTCTACTAAGACGATGAATTTCATCGATAAAAATAAGTGCTCCTGGATTCTTTTCAACCGCATTTTTAATCTCTTTAACCCCATCGCGAACAGCTGATAGGGTCACAAAATGAATACCTGAATCTTCACCAAGCATACGAGCTAAAGTTGTCTTACCTGAGCCAGGAGGCCCCCATAAGATAATATGGAATTTGTGAGAATTACGCCATTGCTTAAGATCTCGCTCCCAAATTTTTTTTGCAGAACCCAATAAATAATTTTGTTTTGCCAATGATGGCCTTAATCTTTCAGACAACAGTCCTTTTTCTTTTTTATCAGTAATTATCATATGTGCTCTTGTTTGCTGCAATAAATAGCCAAATAAGTGATAAAATTCCTAATATAATAAGAGGCCAATTAGATAAGAGGGTATATATTGTGATTTCATTTGAAATAGGAACATCAACATATCCAGTTTCTTGAGTTAAAAGCGGAGTTGGCTGTAAGATGACTCGACCTAGTGGATCGAATGCCATTGTTGGTCCCGTGTTAGAAACCATCACAAGACTTCGTGCGTTTTCAATGGAGCGAAATTTATTGAGTATACTAAATTCTAGTCCAGCATTGCTTTTTACCATCCAAACAAAATTGGCCTGATTAACAAAAAGACTAGCCTTACCTTTTAAAGTTTCGAGGCGAGGAAGATTTGGATCGATTGAGTCAAAGCAAATGAGTGGTGCAACGAAATCTTTTTCCGTATAGGCTAAAGCATCGTAACTGGTTCCAATTTCAACTTTACTCGCATTTTCGAATATATTTCTATAATAAATTCCGATTTTTGGAAAATAATTTTCAAAAGGAACAGACTCACCAAAAGGCATGGGCACCCATTTGTCAAAATCTTTGCTCTTCGAGCCATCAGGGCGAATTAGAAAGGATGAAGACCAAACCCGTGCTTTTTCATAACCGACTTTTTTAAGATCCTCTTTATCCCATTTTGTAGCTTGCACTAAAATTGGTACTTGAACTGATGCTGAAAATTGTTTGGTTGCTGCAATTTCAGCATTATCTAAAGTAAAGAAACTATGAGTCCCACTCTCAGGCCAAATAATAAGGTCGGGTTTTTTTCCATCTTTTGCAATCGATTTTTGCACTGTTTCACGGCTCATTTCGATGAGTCTCGCTAAATTTTGTTGTTGCGATGTTAAAGAGGGAAGTGGAATTGAAGCGATAGAGTTAAACGTAAAGTTGGGTTGAACAAATGCTATTCGAGTTGTTTTTGCATTTAATAAAGATTCATTTATAGCATTTATGCGGAAATATCCAAAAGTAAAAATAATGCCCCAGAGTATTAAATTGATACATGATATAGAGATAAGTAAACTTTTATTTTTAGAAAATTTGAGCAAAGCATCGGATAATGAAAGGCTTGTATAAAAAATAAAAAATGAAATAATATTAAATCCGAAAACGCTGGATATTTGATTTATTTGTGTTTCAGAGTGCATGAGACTGCCAAAAGTCCAATTAAAGAATCTAGGTGCAATGATTTCAAAAAGTGTCATCGTCATTGCGATTGCAATAATTGGTAGTTTTTTATTACTATATTTGGACTCAAGCCATGTTTGCAAAATGAGTGGTGAAAATAAAAATGGAAAATAAAGCGAAGTGCATAAAGAAATGGCAGCATAAAGAGGGTATGCAAAATAGGGCTTTAAAGTGCTAAAATAAATTATGGGCTGTGAAATCCAGAAAAATGCAATAAGCTGTAATATAAAGCCAAAAAACCAAATGGCAAAAAATGCGCTGAATGCACGTTTTCTTGGGCTGATTTGGGCAAAATGTTTTTTTAAATTTGAGTGCTCTGGGTATTTTCGTGGGAGTGTTTTTATTGCAAGGATGAGTGGAATCAGTGCAAAAGGAATGAATGCTCCAATTCCTAGCAAAGGAAAAACATAACCAGGAAATCCCATCGAAACGAGAATGGCGCTTAGTATGAGAGCAAAATACTTTAGAATACTTGATTTTATTGATACCATGAACACTTCTTATTTTAGGGGTTTGGACTTGAGCTGTAAAAAAGATTATACCAAAGCGGGTGGCAAGATAACATGTGAAAATAGGGATCACAACATGTGTTTTTCTAAAAGAGTCAGATTTTTCTTAACAAGAATTTTTTGTGTCTTTATTTTTTATCAAGTTTCTTTTTCTGCAAATGCAATAGAACCCATGATCGATCTCAACTTACAAGGACAGGTTCCACGCGTTGAGTTTGACTCGACACGCTTTGACTTTGGTGAAATTTATCGAGGGCAAAAAGTGAGTCATATGTACCGTTTTCAAAACACAGGAAATGGGACCCTTGTTTTTAGTAGTATCCATGCAGCATGTGGTTGTATAAATACTAAAATATATTCAAAAGATGGCAGCACAATAAAAAATGTTTTTAAATCTGGCGAGAGCGGTTACGTTCATGTTGAATTTAACTCGAGAGATTTTTCTGGAAACATAGTGAAACCGATTACTTTAGAAACAAATATGGGATCATCCTCCCCCACTGTTACTTTAACTGTCACTGCAACTGTTTTACAGGAATTAACTGCTGCTCCAACTCTTTTATATGTGGGAAAAATCCAAAGTGATATTCCAAAATCTTTTTTATTAAATATGAATTTAATTTCACGTGGTAAGCCTTATACAGCAAAAGAAGAAATAAATTATATTGACACAGCAAAATCAGATGTAGAAGCGACATCTTTTTCGAGTCAAATAAAAGAAAATATTTTAGCTGACAATGAGCCTTTCAAAATCATTGCTGTTGAATCCAGTGTGCCGTTTATTAGAGTTAAATTACTGTCTCAAACATCGGCGCACAGTGCTCAAATATCTGTGCAAATCGATGATAAATCTATTCCTATTGGCCCCATCAGTGCAAAAATAAAAGTTTGGAATAATTCTCTCTATTATAAAGATTATGAAATACCTGTCATTGGCGAATCTGTCGGGCATGTGCAAGTTTCGGCAAAATATGTTGAATTTGGAGTTGTTAATGAATTGAGGCCCTCAGAGCGTGTTATTACCTTTAAATCTTTAGATAAAAACTTTACTGTCACAGGTGTTAAGGTGGAGTTAAAAAAACTTCCAGAATTGAAAAGTCTCAAAGATTCAGAGCTATTTGAAATAAAAAAAGACAAACTCTCACCAACAAATGCAGCTAATGATGGGAGTAATCACTCGTCTTTTGTAGTATCATTTAAGCTTCTTTATCCAAAAAAGCGAGATGAAATTAAAGAATCAGACGGGTCTCCTGGGGTCAATGTTTCTGGATTTTTTGTTGTCAAAACCAATGATCCCGATTACAAAGAGATTACTGTGCCGTTTTTTGGCGTGCTAAGGAAAGAGCCATGACAGAGCAAATGATCAAGATACATAATGCCGCACAAATTCCTTCCATTTATATTGATGGAGGTATAATAGCGGGTTTATTTTTTACTATTTTAGGTTTGGTGTTTATAATTTATAGCTCCAAGAAGATAAATTAAGAGGTTTAAAGTGGGTATTTTTGACAAGTTTTTTTCTTCACAAACAAAATCATATGACAAATATGGTGATGTCCTTAAAAAAGCAATGACAAC
Source organism: Fluviispira sanaruensis (assembly GCF_004295685.1). NCBI lineage: Bacteria > Pseudomonadati > Bdellovibrionota > Oligoflexia > Silvanigrellales > Silvanigrellaceae > Fluviispira > Fluviispira sanaruensis. The sequence continues at coordinate 2,499,664 of NZ_AP019368.1, read as the reverse complement.
AAAAGAGCAACGCTTAGAGGCAATTGAAGCGCTCGAAAATATAGCGCCAGAGCAATCCGTTCCGCAACTCTTAAAGCGGTTTGAGCTTTCTGTAGATTCCGGCATTATAGACAATCGTGAAAAAGAAAAATGTCTAAATATCATTGTAAGTCATGCTGATAAAGCGAAGGAATTCGTTAAAAAAACAATAGAAACACAAAGACGGATCTCATGGCCGATTAAAATTGCCGAGAAAATTTTCTCACATGATGAATATGTAGATATTTTAATAAAGAACTTGGAAGCAAATATTGCAGTTTTCGATGAATCCGTTCTTGAACGAAACGAAGAAATTATGCTTGCGCTGAAAGAAGTAAAAGGCAAAGAAGAATTAATCGTAAATAAAGTAACTGAATTCTTATATAGCCGGGATGAAAATTTAAAAATGGCGGCACTTGAATGTTTAGAAGAGCAAGCTAAACAAAATGAAAAAGCAAAAGAAATAATTTTAAATTTATCTCATCAGGCAATTACGGATGAAAACTCTAGGTTTATTGGAGTGGTTAACTCTATTATTCAAACTCACAAATGGTCTTAATTATGTCATTTAATACTCCGTGGATAAAAGGGATTGGTCATCTTGCAATCATTATTGATGATCTTGAAAAAGGCAAATGGTTTTTCGGTGAGGTATTACAGTCGAGTTTCTACATGTACAAAGGTGAACAGATCATGGTTGAAATGGGTTCATCGGTTTTCGTTGCAAAACTTTCAAAGGATGCTGTAGACAAAACAAGACAAGTGGGGCAATTTGGAAAACAAGTTCTTGATCATTACGGTTTTCAAGCAGAATCTCCATCACAAGTCGATGCTTTTTGTCAGCGAATGCAAAGTTTTCAATTGGAAATAGTTCGAGAACCGCACGATCGTTCTGATGGTCGTGCATTTTATTTCCGAGATCCTTTTGGGAATCTTGTAGAGTATTTTTGGTATAATAGGAAAAAAGATCATGAATAATATGACAAGCGATCAGTTTATGATTGCAGCAAGTGTAGTTGTCACTATACTTGCTATTTTATTTATTACAAATTTAATTTTAAATCGCAAAAAATCGCCGCCAAAATCATTGCCGAAAGAATCTATTCGCGAAAGTCTAATAGAGCTAACGGAACGAAAAAAGCAAGAAGTTCCCTTAGTCCAAAAAACTCATGAGCAAACTCAGGTTGTAGCACCAGAGCAACCAGTAAAAGTTATTGTTGATGAAAAGAAATGGTTTGATCGTTTAAAGGGCGGTTTAAGAAGAACTCATTCACAAATAATTAATGGATTGGATGAATTTTTTACTACGAAAAGTGATAAAGTAACACGCGATCAAACTCTTGAGCATCTTTTTGAAATTCTCATACAGGCTGACATTGGAGTAAAAACATCCGATCTTTTGGTTGAAAAAGTTAAAAGTAGACTCACAAAAGATGATTATTCTGACCCAAATAAATTTAAAACTATTTTAAAAGAAGAAATTTTTAATATTTTATCATCTACGAAAGCTAATCCTAAAGGTGAAATTGAAAAACCTATGCTCAGCCTTTCGGAAAATAAAGTTCCACATATTGTATTAATGGTGGGTGTGAATGGGGTTGGTAAGACGACTACAACTGGGAAACTTGCATATAAAGCACATCTTAGAGGACAAAAAGTTGTTATTGGTGCAGCCGATACTTTTCGTGCAGCTGCTATTGAACAGCTTTCTGTTTGGGCGGATCGTTCTAAAGCACATATGATTCGCTTAAAAGAAGGAGCAGATCCCGCATCTGTGGCATTTGAAACGGTTAAAAAGGCATCTGAAACGAATGCCGATGTGTGCCTGATCGACACTGCAGGCAGGCTGCAAAATAGACAGGATCTCATGCAAGAGCTTGCTAAAATAGGCCGAGTGGTTGCAAAAGAAAATCCCGATGCTCCCCATGAAGTTCTTCTTGTGCTCGATGCCACGACAGGACAAAATGCTTTGCAACAAGCCAAAGTCTTCCGTGATGTCGTTAACATTACGGGTCTCGTACTGACAAAACTCGACGGCACTGCCAAAGGTGGGATAGCCATAGCAATTGCGGCAGAATTGGGATTGCCTATTCGCTATGTTGGTGTAGGTGAGTCTGTTGAGGATCTCGAAATATTTGAAGCCCATGAATTTGTCAGTGCTTTATTCACTGAGTGATTATCCCTGAGTTGCCCGAAAATTTTAAATAATATTTTTTATAAAATATTTTAAAAAAAATTGAAAAAAATCAAAATTTGATTTTTTTTTTTGCTTATTATAGATTTAATTATCTTAAACAAACTAAGAGAGCTATCCTGAATAAAGTTTAACAAAAATTAGTATAGAAGGATTAAATGAATATTGAATTCCGTGCTTTTTTGAATAAAGAAAAATTTTCTCTGATCGGAGTCGTCATTGTTTCACTTCTTGTGATTTTCGCAATTGTTCCAAACTCTTTTGCTATATCTTTAGTGGGAGTAATCTTTAGTTTGTTGTGGTTGCTCTTTAGAAATTCAGAGAGGAATATCTTCTCTGAAATTGGTGATAAAAGATTTTTAATTTCATTCTTCGGTTTTGCATCTCTTGTTACCATAGCAGCATGTTTACATGCATATGCTAGAACGCATTCGCCCGGATTCGATCTCTCTTGGTTTGCGCAAGCGATATCTACCGTTAAATTTGGAGAATTATTAAGAACGACTTCAGAACTTCGCTATCATTACTTGCTTACGCATTGGGAGCCCATTTTATTCACAGCCGTGCCTTTGACCTATATATTTTCTGGAGCGGTTTCGATTGTTTTATGGCAAGCCATTGCTTTGCTTCTTGGATCGTTAGCTGCCTGGAAAATATCTTCATTCTTATTCTTGAATTCTCGATTGCCTGTTTTGCGTTACTTAACGACAATTTTATTTATTCTTTCCTGGATTAATGTAAACCCGATAATGTTTGATGCTCACCCACCCGTCTTTGGTACTTTACTTTTTATACCTTGGATTTTTTATTGCATTATTTCTGATAAGAGCAAATATATTTCTTTTATTTTATTATTATTTCTAGTGCAGTGTAGCGAAATATTTTTTGCTATAGCGCCTGTGTATTTCATTTATTACATTTTAAAAGAAAAAATCTCAATCCCAAGAATTTTAATCTCAGTCGTTTTATATTTTGTAGGTTTTCTTTTGATAGGTTCATTTCAACGTTATTTTGGGCCTTGGCTCACAGGAGAGGCATTTCGTTTTGGTGATAGATTTGCCAATGTCGGAGGGGATGGTATTGGTATATTACAAACTTTTTTTCGAGATCCACTCTTGGTTATTTCTCAATTATTTACAATAGATAAAGTAAAAACTTTCTTAAAAATCTTTTTCTATTGTGGGCCATTTGCATTTCTAGCAGTTTTTTCGAAAAAATATCGACTTATTGCGATTTGTGTTTCTTTCGGTTGTCTCGCATATTTTATACAAGCTGGATTAAGTGGTGGGATGATGATCTCCACTAATACGCATTATATTTCGAGTCTGGGAACTCAGTGGTGGATCTTAACGGTGCTTGGAATTTATTATTTAAGTAACGAATTTGACACTAAAAATATTTTATTGCATAAAAGCGTAAACTTTATTTTTAGCAATAAAAAAATTATTCCATTTTTTATGATTTTATTTTTTCTAAATACTTCTGAGTGGAGAAAAAGTTTACTCTATCCAATAAGAGGTATTATTGAAAGAGACAAGGTAAATAAAGAGGTTCGGAATTTCTTAACATCTATACCAAGAGAAAAAGGAGTTATGCTCAACGGCACTGAGTGGCTCTGCCCATTGGCAGCAAATGAGCGGAAATGGTTGCTTTGTGAAGGCATTCCTGAAAATGTTCTGAGACAAATGCCTTTGGATGTTGTCGTAGCAAATAAAGATAGATTAAAAAATACCTATGAATCTTTTTCAGCACAATTTAAAGAAATGGGAAATGGAAAAATAATAAAAGCTCTGATCGCTCAAGAGGCAAATGCAGTTGGGTGGGAAAAAGTTGGTGATTATCAACAAGCCGATTTATTATATTCCTCACGCAAAACTATATATTACTATACAATTTGGAAAAAAAAATAATAATTAAATATAAGGATTTTTTATGTCTCTAAGATTATTATATACTATACCTGTTCTATTTTTTATGTTTTTTTCAAATAATTATTTATATGCACAGATGGTTATTCATCATAAATTAACTGCTTCTCAAAACGATTCAAGTTTAAGTTATGAACTAGCATTGCTGACTCTCTTATTAGAAAGAACGACGGATAAATATGGAAGTTTTCAACTTATAAAAGCAGAAACTTCTTCACAGTCAAGAGCCTTTTTAGAATTAAAAAATAATTCCCAAAATATTGATGTTATTGCAACTATGACTTCAAAATCGAGAGAGGAGGATGCAGAACCCATTCGAATATGTATTTTTAAAGGGTTATTAGGGGTCAGAATTCCAATGATATTAACAGAAAATAAGGAAAAATTTGAAAATATTAAAACTGCAAAAGAACTACAAAAAATTTCAATTGGTCAGGTTTTTGATTGGCCAGATACAGAAATTCTTCTGAAGAATAAAATAAATGTGATTAAGGCAACTTCTTATCCAGTGCTTTTTCCTATGTTGAAATCACGGCGCTTTGATCTATTTCCCTTAGGAGCTCTAGAAGTTTTTCCTATTGCAGAGAGTCATGCAAAAGAGTTTGAGTTAACAGTTATTAAAAAATGGGCTATCGTATATCCCACAGGTTATTATTTTTTTGTGAGTAAAAAAAATAAAAAACTACAACAAAGATTAAAAGATGGTTTTGAGAAAATTTTGCAAGATGGCTCATTTGAAAATATGTTTAATAAATATAACGCGCAATATTTGCAAATAGCAAACTTGAACAGTAGAAAGCTCATTTTCTTAAAAAACCCTTTATTGCCAAAGAAAACACCAATCGATAACGAGAAATTATGGTATCCATTAATTTGGCAAGGTATAAAATCAATAAATTAATTGCACTTTTTAAGAGTTTTGTATGGAAATAATAGCATTTATGAACATAAAATCTTCTGGCACAATAAATTTTAATTTGCTTAATTTATTTTCATGTGAATCATTTAGGTTGAAATCTTTATTTATAAACTGAATAGATCTCAATAAACTCACAGCGCGACGAACCGAGCTTTTAGTTTTTTTCAGTCCTTCTTTACCGCTCATATCACAAAAATCTTTTATAGATTGAGGAACTATTTCTAAACAATTTTCATGAGAAAAGAGAGAAATTTCTGCAGAACAAGACTCTCTTGAAATTCCATTGTCCCAAGTATAAACAGAGTTTGTAATAGATAATCTAATGTTATCGAAAGATAATTCTTTTTTATATATACTTAACATCGTCGGAAGTGTGATGTTTTCTTCAAGACCTGCTTGTAAAATAAAAACAGAAATCGGTTTTAAACTCTTTTCTTTGCAATCAAACTGTTCGCTTTTTAAGAATTTGCTTTCATTGTTCTCGCATAATAAAATTTTATTCCAGAGAATATCTACAGTTGAAATAAAGGGAAGATTGTGAAAAACACATTTCCGATTTTCTTTGTGCGCAAGTGTATGTGGATCGATAGCATCTCCATCGTCACCAAGCACCTCACACATAGCGGCTGCGTAGGGTAACTTTGTCATCTGGCAAAGCTCGTACAACGCTTCTGTGTGTCCAGCCCGCGCTAAGAGTCCGCCTGTCATTGCTCTCACGGGAAAGACATGACCAGGTGATATAAAGTCAGACATTTTACTATTTATATTTGCCATTAGCGAAATGGTATGTGCTCTGTCTTTAGCGGAGATTCCATTTGTAACTCCCTCTTTGGCATCAACTGAAACTGTGAAATTCGTATGTGAAACTCCACCAGGAAGTTTGGGTGATGTGCTAAAACCTAAATTGTCAGCCAATTCATGTCCTAAAGAAACGCAGAGCAAACCACGTGCATATTTTATTGCAAAGTTAACATTTTGGGGAGTGGCACCCTTGGCGTGAAAGACGAGATCAGCTTCATTTTCACGGAGACCATCATCGCCCACTAAAATAAGTTGGCCTTCTTGGAATGCGATTAAGGCTTTTTTTAATTTGTTTTTTATTGCAACTAGCTCTGATGAATATTGATTATCAACAAGCATCTTTCAGCCCTCCCTTTACAGATCAGTTGAAATGAGTGACAGTAATCGCATTTCAAAGGTTTTTGGTCAAGCTTTGCTTTATCAGAGCTATTTCGTTAAATGTGTGAGTTTTAAGTGCTATATTTTTTATGAAAGAGGAGGCTTCCTTGTTTGAATTTAATTGGGCGCAAGTTGTAATCATTATTAACCTTGTAATATTAGAGGGACTTTTAAGTTTTGACAACGCGCTCGCACTTGCAGCTCTCGTCAAGAAAAAACTTAAAGATGTCAATTTACAAAAAAAAGCACTTATTTGGGGACTTTGGGGTGCCTACATAATGCGAGTGGGAATTATTTTTATTGGTGTTTGGCTCATGCAATATGAATGGGTAAAAGCTATTGCAGGTATTTATCTTGTTTATTTAGCTGTAAATGAACTCTTTTTTCATAAAAAAGGTGTGGAAATCCATGAGACTGATTTAAGCGAAATAAATAAAACTGCAGTCAAAACTACTTCACGCGTTTTCGTTATGACAATTATTCAAGTTGAACTTATGGATTTGATGTTTTCGATCGACTCAATTGCTGTTGCATTAGCTATTTCTGATGTTAAATGGGTCTTAATCACGGGTGCTGTGCTCGGTATTTTGATGATGCGTATTGCCGCTCAATTCTTTATTAAACTCATCGATAAATTTCCAATCCTCGAAAAAACAGCATTTGTTTTGGTCGGTATTGCCGGTATAAATGTCCTGCTTAAATTAAAGGATCTAAACTTAGGCTTTATGTATTTGACAATCGATAAACATATCCCTGAAAATATATTTTTGTCATTAATGGTAGGAATTCTTATTGGGGCAATGATTTTAAATAAATTATTTCCTAAAAAGTTTTCTCATAAATAAGAAATAACTTTCATATTTTTTTTGAAAGTTATTTTGTTTTTCTTTAAAAGAAATATGTTATTTGTGATATACTTTAAACGAGTTATGAAAGGCAGTTTAATTCTGTTTCTTTAAGCCAGGCGCTAAAAAGATCTTCTGAACGGCAAGCCATTAATTCTCTTTTTACAGACTTATCCAGTTTCTTTAGTTTTAAAATATTTTCTGGATTTGTTGAATATTTATTTATGTCTTCTTTGCTTAAATCATTATACAATCCCCAGTGAATATTCATTGGCGAAAATCTTTTTGTTTCACCATAAATGCAATAACGTGCGAGACAGCCAAGTGAAGTATTTGCAGGCGGACATGAAAGTCTACGATTGTTTTTTAATTTTTGCCCAATCACATGCGCAATGTAAACACCCATCGCTGAACTTTCTAAATAACCCTCTACTCCCATTATTTGTCCGGCTAAATAGAACCGCTTATCTGCTTTTAAAGTAAAATCTTCATTTAAAATATTTGGCGAAACCAAATAAGTATTGCGGTGCATGCTGCCCATGCGGAAAAATTCAACGTTTGCAAGACCTGGTAATGTTCTTAGAATTTCTTTTTGCGCTCCCCAGGTCAAGCGTGTTTGAAAACCAACCATATTCCATGCGGAGTCACCCATTTTTTCTTTGCGCAATTGCACCACAGCATAGGGCATGCGGCCTGTGCGTGGATCGTCTAATCCGCGAGGTTTCATGGGGCCAAAGGCAAGTGTACGAGGCCCTCTTTCTGCAAGAACTTCAATAGGCTGGCAGCCGTTAAAATACTTTGGCTCTTCAAACTCTTTGTGTGGAACCTTTGCGCCAGCACAGACTTTTTCTACAAAAGAATAATATTCTTCTTTGTTTAAAGGAATATTTAAATAATGTCCTTCTTCTTCCTCATCTGCTATTGGAGGCAGACCATCCGTAAGTGCTTTTTCCTGCGCTTGTTTCTTTTCAAAGGCATGGGTGCGTGTCTGTCTATTTGCCAGAAAGGCGATGGAGTTATCAATGGTATCACCGTCTAGGATAGGTGCAATTGCATCGTAAAAATAGAGTTCCTCTGTACCTGTCATGTTTCTCAGATCATTTGCTAAGCTATCGTCAGTCAAAGGTCCAGTTGCTATCACAACAGCAGCAAAATCAGTGTGTTTGAAAACATCACTTGCTCTTTCAATTATGCAATCAACAATTTTGAGATTCTTATGTTGCTTGAGTTTATCAGTAATTGTCTGAGAAAAAAGTTCTCTATCAACAGCAAGTGTTTCGCCTGCAGGCACCTCAGCGTATTTTGCTGAAGGGATAACTATGCTTCCCAATTGCTCAATTTCGCTCTTTAGGGTTCCCGCAGGGTTTAAGCGGCTTTTTGATTTTAAACTATTTGAGCAGACAAGTTCTGCAAATAAATGTGGAGATATTTGTGCAGGAGTTGTTTTTTTTGCTTTCATTTCAAATAAAGTGACTTGAATTCCGTACTTCTCTGCCAGCACCCAAGCGCACTCGCTCCCTGCTAATCCTGCACCAATCACTGCAACTTTCATATAAAAATTCCTCTTCTTTTTAGTTTCAACTTTTTTTCATTAGGAAATTTATTTTCTAAAAGCATCCTATTTATGCTAGACCCCTCTTCAAAGGGAAAAGCTTGACTGCTTTTTCAATGGGCATATATTATGCTCAATTGCCAATTCTCTTTACCCTTATTGGAGTAAATATGCCACTTTTTGTTGTTACGGGCGCAAATGGATTTATTGGAACAAATGTAGTGGAAAGATTGCTGACGGCAGCTCCTGAGGAACTTGGCTTTGCCAAAGAGCAATCTGTTCGCTTTTCAGATTTTGAAAATAAAGTGCAAGAAAAAGGCTGTTCTGTTATCGCAACCGATATGTCGAATTCTATGAATAGGATCAATGCAAGTCGGTTTTTAGGGTCCGTACGCTATCACTATGTTGATTATGAAAACCTTATTGCTCATTTAAATAAACTGGATCGCAAACCCGATATGGTTATTCACAATGGTGCTTGTTCTTCTACTACAGAAACAAATCCAGAGATATTTCAAAAACTAAACTTAGGTTATTCTCAATTGTTGTGGGAGTATTGTGCAAAAAATGACATTCCATTTATTTATGCATCGAGTGCTGCAACTTATGGAGATGGGAGATATGGTTTTTCCGACAAAAAGGAAGATTGTGAAAAATATGTTTCTTTAAATTTATATGGTAAATCTAAACTTGATTTTGACCTATGGGCATTAAAACAAAAAACGACTCCACAAACATGGTTTGGGCTTCGTTACTTTAATGTGTTTGGTCAATTTGAATCGCACAAAGCGGGGCAAGCAAGCATGGTTTTTCATGGCTATAATCAAGCGGTGAGAACAGGAAAAATAAAATTATTTGAAAGCAATTCTGTAGATTATGCACATGGAGAACAGCTTAGAGATTTTGTTTATATCGATGATATAACTGATATCACTATGGAACTTATTCGTATTTGTATGGAAAGAAAAGAAAATAAATCTTCACATATAATTGCCGACGATGGATTATTTTTAAATATCGGGCGAGGAATTGCTGAAAGTTGGAACAATCTTGCACGGGAAGTTTTTTCAGCGCTTTCGCTTCCAGAATCCATTGAATATATTCCTATGCCTGATAATATCGTAAGACAGTACCAGAATTACACTTGTGCAGAACTTTCTACTTTGCGCTCTTTAGGTATTCAGCATGAGTTTAGAAGTCTAAAAACAGGTGTAACGAAATACGTACAAAAGCATTTAATGCGAGGCCAATAAAAACAATCTAACTCAAAATAAAAATTGAGAATGTTTACATTGCTGCGCATGTAGAATATAAATAATTCATATTGGAATTGTTTTTCCCTGTTTATATAAGGTTTTTTTGCATGGATGCTCAACAACTCACACGACAGATTTATTGGTCGCCTTCTGGCGGATTAAACGAAATACTCCATTTAACTACATATTTTTGGCTTTTATTAGCTATGGTAATTTTTGTTTTTGGAGTTTGGAAACACATAAAGCTTTGGCGCATGGGCAAAGCTGAGGTTGCATTCGATCGTCCATTAGACCGTTTCCTTTTATTATTTCGAAATGTTATCGCTCAAGCAAAAGTTCTTCGTGCGAGAAGACAAAGAGATCCAAAACCCAAATCTGTCTATGCTGCATGGATGCACGGACTTATTTTTTACGGTTTTTTAACTTTATTATTTGCAACAACAATAGTTGCATTAAAAGATTATCATATTCTTGATGTGTATTATGGTTGGTTTTATGCGTTTATAAAAGTTGCATGTCAAGTTGCTGGTGTTGGTTTGGCTATTGGACTTTTAATGGGAATATTTAGAAGAAGCGATAAAAATCTTGGCTTTAAACATAGCGCTGGATATACTTTACTTTATTCTTTTTTATTTTTATTAGTTATTCAAGGGTTTTTGTTACAAGGTTTTCGTTTAGCGTTTCAAGAAAATGCGCCGGATATGCATTGGGCATTTGTAGGTAATGCCATTAGTTTTATTTTTCCTAAAGAAATGTCTGCGGACAATGCAAATGCAGTTTATACGAGTATTTGGTATTTTCATATGGTCACAACCATGGCATTTGTTGCTTTTATTCCATATACTCGCGCTATGCATATTGTCACTGCTTCCTTAAATTTATACACACAACGTTTAACACCAACCGTTTTGTTAGCAAAAATGGATTTTGAAAATGCAGATGCAGAATATTTTGGTGCACGTGAAATAAAAGATTTTACTTGGAAAGATTTATTAAGTTTTGACAGCTGTACAGAGTGCAGACGCTGTACAGATATTTGTCCTGCAAATGCAGTTGGAAAACCACTCGATCCAAGGGAAGTTATTTTAAAATTAAAAAATAGTATGACTGTCGAAGCATTATTTGCAAAAGAAGAAGATGATAAATATTATTTATTTGAAAATGGCACAATCACACACAACGAAATCTGGTCTTGTACGAACTGTGGAGGCTGTGTCAACGAGTGTCCAGTGGGCATCGATCAACTGCGCACAATTATGCAACTGAGACGTTATCAGACTTTATCTTTAGGCGAAGTGCCGACCTCTGCCGGAAAAGCTATAGAAAATATAAAACAGTATAGCAATCCTTGGGGATTGCCGCAGGCTGATCGATTTAAGTGGGCTGAAGGCTTAGATTTACCTATTATTACAGGTGATTCACCTGAAGTCGAATATCTTTACTATGTCGGTTGTGCTGGTTCCTATGATTTAGGAAATCAAAAAGTCGCACGCGCTGTAGTCAATATATTAAAATATTGCGGTGTTAATTATGCTGTTATGGGTAAAGCAGAAAAATGCAATGGTGAACCTGTAAAACGCTTAGGGGATGAATATTCATTTTCTGAAATCGCAAATAGCAATGTTGAACAATTGAATAAATTAAAATTCAAAAAAATAGTCACGCATTGTCCACATTGTTTTAATACTTTAAAAAATGATTACCAAGAGTATGGTGGGAAATATGAAGTTTATCATCATTCACAATTATTGACAGAATTGTATAAGTCGCAGAAATTAAAGTTACCTGTAGAAGTAAACAAATCTGTTACCTTTCATGATCCGTGTTTTTTAGGCAGGCACAATGGAGAATACGATGCTCCTCGGCAAATTCTTGAAGCTGTTGCTGGTTTGCGCCTTTCTGAAATGGAGTCGAGTCGCGAGACATCGAGCTGTTGCGGAATGGGTGGAGGAAATATGTGGTATGAAAGTGAAGGTGGTGGTAAAATAGTTGAAAATCGATTGAAACATGTTGCAGCCACGGGTGTGCAAACGTTGGTCACTGGCTGCTCATTTTGCATGATTAACTTTAAGAGTGCCTTTCAAAACTTGGAAGAAACAAAAAATCTTGAAGTGATGGACATTGCCGAAGCGATTGCCTTGGCTATGCCAAGTGAAGCAAAGAATGCTGCTTCCATGCCAGTGAATTGATATTTGACATATCTTTATGCTAAGGTTAACTGTGTCCGACGGTTCTTTCTTTTTTAAGAAAGCGCCTCATTTTTCTTAGGATGGATCGCTTTTTAGTCTTTTTTTGGAGGGTGGTTATGCACTCCTTTAGCTTTGGTGAATTAGCTCTTATTTTTGGAATTGTTGTTGTGCTTTTTGGTGGAAGTCGACTTGCTGTCGTCGGTAAATCATTGGGCGAGGGAATTTCTAACTTTAAAAAAGGTTTAAGCAATGGCTCTCAACCTGAAGATAAACAATTAAAAGCACCCACTACTCCTGTGCAAAATCAAAATTTAGCTCAGGTGGTTGACGTTGAGCACAAAGACTCACCAAAGTCATAAAATGCAACTCTCCAATCAAATATCTCAAAAGCTTTTATTTGTTGTGGGTAAAGGCGGAGTAGGCAGAACAACTGTTGCGACATCTCTTGCGACTTATTTTGCAGGAAAAGGAGAGTCTGTTCTTGTTGTCCAATGGGCATTGAAAGACTCTATTTCACCTTTGTATTCATCCCCTCAGTGTTCGCACAAAGAAGCAGCATTGCCAAGTGGCTTTAAAGTCATGAATTACTCAGCAGCTGAAGCCATAAAAGAATATTTTGTTGATCATTTAAAAATGAAGCTTCTTTATTCTGTTATCATTGAAAATAAACATGTGCAGAAATTAATACATGCAGCGCCTGGTGTACAGGAGCTGTTTTTTTTAGGCCGTTTATTTTGGTTGGTTGAATTGGCGCAAAGTGAAAAAGGCTATAGCTACGATCGAGTGATCGTCGATGCGCCTGCGACAGGACATGCTGTTTCTTTATTTGGCATAGCTCCGGCAATTGCAAACTTTGGTATCACGGGCCCATTAGCAAATGAATGTGATCGTGTCGCTAAGTTAATTGCTGATCCACAAAAAACAGGGGTTATTGTTGTTACCTTACCAGAGGAATTGCCTATTGAAGAGTGCTATGAAACCATTCCAAAAATAACGAAGCAATTGAATCGCAGTCCAAACGCAATTTTTTTAAATCAATCCATCAATCCACATTTTTTTAAAGGTATTGAAAATATTAAAAATGAAGATTGGTTTATAAAAATGGAAGAAAGCTTTAAATACGAAAATTCAAAAGAAGAGTTGGAACTGATCTTAGCATCTCTCATAAAAAGAGATATTTTTGAAAAAAAACTATCTATCTGGGCGCAAAATCAAGAAAATAATCATTCACCTATACCAATTGTTTCTTTACCTGATATAGGCATGATGTATAAATCAACTACGTCACTCACGATCATAAACTCACTGGCAAAGTATTATGAATCTCTTGCTTAAGTGAATTGAATTTTATTTGAGGTAAAGAATGAGATCTTCTTTTCCAAAGCTCCATGTTTTTTTGGGTGCGGGTGGAGTTGGAAAAACGACTTTATCTGCTTCTTTTGCCCTGTCACTCGCCAGCTCAGGAAAAAAAGTGGGGCTTTTGAGTATTGATCCTGCAAAAAGATTGCAATCTGCTCTTGGGGTAAGCAATCTTTCCGAGCGTGGCGTTCTTATTCCTCTTGGAAATAACAGCAAAGGTGAGTTGCGTGCAGCTGTTTTACAAATTGGGGAGAGTCTGTCGCGCTGGGTTGAAGAAAAAGGTATGCCTGCGGATAAACAAGCAAAGCTGTTTGAAAACCCATATTTTAGCGCATTGGCAGAGAAAATGGCTTCTGCAACGGACACATTGGCCGCTATACGTATTGCAGAATGGGTCGAACAATATCCTGATGTAGAGGAATTGGTCATCGACACAGCACCTGGAATTCATGCAATCGATTTTATTTCAAAACCAGAAAAAATAATGGCCTTTCTTGATGGAAAACTGGTGGAATGGCTAAAATGGTTTGTTGGTGGAGCGCAAGAAAAACAAAGTTTTTTTGCAAGAGCCTTAAAGACTGGAGCCAGAAAAATCATAGAAGGTCTCGCACTTGTTGGGGGTCGAAATTTTTTAATCAATTTTGGTGAGTTTTTAACTATGCTGGATGATGTGTTTATTACAGCAATAAAAAGATTAAAATACTCTCAAAAGTGGTTACAAGATGAAAACACTCAATTTATATTAGTCAGCTCAATTCGCGAAGATGCTGTCTTTGTTACCAAGGAATTAGGGCGAATTTTGAAATATATGGGAATGAATCCTAAATTAGCAATTATCAATCGGGCTTTTCCTCTTCATTTAAAAAATGAAATCTCCTTTAATGATTTTATTAAAAACGAAAATAGTTTAATTGATTCTGAAAAATTACTTTCAAATTATTTAGCAAATTATATAATGACTCAGCAAAAAATATTTCATGAACTTATAAATTATGCGGAAATAGTTATTGAAGTTCCTATATCAGCTTCATTGGATAGAGAAAATGAATTAAGACTTTCTGATTTAACTTCACTAGGTGATGTTATTAGAAAAGAAATGAGATAATTTTTAATATGAAAATACTAATTTCTGTAATTGGATATATAGGTCATGTAATCCTTTCTACTATCAGTGGTTTGGGGCGATTTATAATATTTTTACGAGAAGTGTTTCGTTGGTCAATATTTCCCCCTTTTCGCATAGGTCTTATTATCAAACAGCTTGAGTTTGTTGGAAATAAAAGCTCTCTTATTATATCTATAGCAGCTTTATTTGTTGGAGCGGTTTTAGGGTTACAATTGGGTGTGATATTTCGCTTATTCAGTGCAGAGGGTTTAATGGGCGCTGCAACTGGTAAATCTTTAGCGCTTGAACTTGGGCCTGTTATGTGTGGTTTTATTGTAATTGGTAGAGCAGGCGCTGCTATGGCAGCAGAAATTGCAACCATGCGCGTGAATGAACAGATTGATGCAATGGAGGCTATGGGTGTTAATCCAATTAGTTATCTAGTTGTACCAAGGGTTATTGCAAGTGTTATTATGATGCCTATTTTAGCTGGAATATTTTTATTCATTGGTGTTGTTGGTTGTTACATCGTTGCAATTTCTTATTATCGTGTCGATACAATGGTATTTTTTCAACAATTGCAATGGATCGTATGGTGGAGTGATGTTGTCAAAGGACTTGTAAAAGCATTATTCTTTGGATTTATTTTTGCATCAATTGCTTGTTACAAAGGGTTTCATGCCAGAGGTGGCGCTAAGGGAGTCGGTGAAGCAACCACTAAAGCGGTTGTTGCAGGCTTACTCTCAATTTTAGTGGGAGACTTTATAATTACATTATTTCAGGTATAATATGGAAAAAGTAAAAGACAAATCAATAGTAACTTTAATTAATTTAAAAAAAACTTTTGGCAAAAATAAAGTTCTCAGAGGATTGAATATAAAAATACCTGAGAAAAGAATTTCATATATTATTGGTCGAAGCGGAGAAGGCAAATCTGTTACTTTAAAGCATATTATTGGTATTTTAAAACCGGATGAAGGTGAAGTTTGGATTGATGGTGTTGCGATGCACAGCGCTGATGAACGTGCATGGGAAAATATTCGCCAGCAAATAGGCACACTTTTTCAAGACGGAGCTTTATTTGACAGCTTAAATGTATTTGAAAATATATCTTTTCCAATTCAAAATCATACCAAAATGCCTTTAGAAAAAATAAAAAATGAAGTTAAAAATCTATTGGAAATAGTTGGGCTTGCAAATATTGAAGAAAAATTTCCATCTGAATTATCTATTGGTGAAAGAAAAAGAGTGGGATTAGCGAGAGCGCTTGCATTAAAACCTAAGCTGTTACTTTACGATGAACCCACGACAAGTATGGATCCATTAATTGCGGATCTCATCGATAATTTAATTCAAAACACTCAGCAAAAAATTGAAGGAATTACATCTGTTGTGATAAGTCATGATATCACTTCTGTGATGAATATTGCGGAGTATATTTTTTTCCTGCATGAAGGAAAGGTGTATTTTGAAGGAACTCCCGAAGAATTTCAAACGAGTCAAGATGCTCTTGTTAAGCAGTTCTTATCCGGCGGCAGAAATGGTCCATTGGCAGTTCCGATCGCATAAATTAAAATTATAACAGCGTGTCAAAATCAGAGGTAAGGATCGTGCATAAATGTTAATGACTTCAGAAATAAAAGTAGGTCTCTTTGCGCTCGTTGGAGCTTCGGTTTTGACAACAACAGCATTTGTTTTGGGTGGGAATCCATTTGCCAGCAAAAAACAACATTTTCATACTATTTTAAATAATGTTGGAGGAGTAGCTGAAAGAACACAAATAAGAGCGTCTGGGGTGAAGGTAGGTGAAGTCACCTCTGTTGAAATATTGCCAGATGGAGCCCGTATCAATTTCGATGTTGATTCAAACGTTAAAATTCCGAGTGGTTCTTATTTAGAAATAAAATCCCGAGGAATTCTTGGAGATGTTTATATAGAAATTGTGCGTAATTTAAAAGGCACTGGTGAAATGAAATCAGGGGATCAACTGCCCAGAAATCCAGAATCCAATGATATGGAAACCCTGATGACAAATCTCAATGCAATTGCAAGAGATATCAAAAAAATAAGCGGTTCCTTAGCAAATGTTCTTGGTACGAGTGATGGTGAAACTTCCATAAAGAATATTGTGGCAAATATTGAAGGTGTTACCAGTGATTTACGTGAAATTACAGGGTCACAGAAAGAAAATTTAAAAGAAGCCATTCAAGGGTTAAGAGACACTTCTGTGCGACTTTCAAAATTAATTGAAAGAAATGATGCGAAAATTGATCAAATTATTGCTGATGTAAAAACTTTTACAACAGAGTTAAGACAAATTTCGACCCCTGAAAATCGAGAAAAAATTGAAAGTATTATAACGAGCGTTGAAGCGGCGGCGGGATCTATCAAACGGATGGCAGCAAAAATTGAAAATGGAGAAGGCACGCTCGGCCAATTGATCGCAAAAGAAGAAACGGCTGAAGAAGTTAAAGCGACCCTAAAAAGCATTCAAGATGCAGTTCGTCCTATTTCTCAACTTAAAATCACGGTGCAAGATCGTGCTGAAGCAAGGCTTGCAAATGCGGTGCCTGGAGATAAATACACCAATGAACTCAATATCTTACTTTCCACACGGCCAGATAGATATTATTTACTTGGTGTAACAAATGCTGCATATGCGCGCAAAGTTACAAACTCAACCACAACGACGACCACAACTGGCAATACTTCTGTCACAAATACACAAGAAAATGTCCCTGAAGACGTTAATAAACTTCGCTATAATTTACAAGTTTCTCAACGATTTGGCTTTATGAGTTTGCGTCTTGGATTATTTTCAAGTTCTGCAGGTCTGGCAACAGATTTCTATGTATTTAAAGATAAATTGGTTGGAACGATGGAAATTTCTCAGTTTAATGGCGTGCCAATCCCTTCTGACACTCTTTATGGCAACAGAGGATTTATCAACTTAAAACTTTTTGTAAATTATTTTATTACGCCAAATTTCTTTGTCACAGGTGGGGTTGATGGACTCGTTATCAGTGATAAACCCTTTCCGTTCTTAGGTGCTGGGATTTCTATCAGTGATGATGATTTAAAAGGTTTAGTTGGTATAGCTTCAATAGCAAAATAAAAATTATTCTGATTCACCTTTTTCGCCATTCATAATGTAATTTAAATTATAAATGATCTCCAAAATGGTATTTGCTTTTTCAGTTAGGTCACGACTTGCTTGGGAAGATTCATTGGCAATAGATTCATTTGCTTGGGTTAATCTTTCAATTTCAGAAATTGCATTCACGATTTCCGAAATTCCCACTTCTTGTTCTTTTGCAGCTAAAGAAATATCAGTTATAGATTTTTTTACTAAAGTAACATTCTCAACTGTATTTTCCATCACGCTTGTGCATTTGTTTGCGAGAGCTGTACTTTCATTGATACTTTCATCGCCAAGAGCAATAATTTTAGAAACTTCTGAATTGGTTACAGAAATAATACTTTCGACTTTTTCTATGCTTTCAGCGAGCATATTATTTATTTCTTTAGCAGCTTCGCCACTCATCGTTGCTAGATTACCCACTTCTTCTGCAACAACAGAAAATCCTCTGCCATGCTCTCCGGCTCGAGCGGCTTCAACGGATGCATTAAAGGAAAGGAGTTTTGTTTTAAAAACAATTTCATTAATAACTTTTGTTCGCAATGAAATATTAGAAATGACTTTAATAATTTCAGAGAATCTCTTATTGCTAGAGGTTACTTTCTCCATTATATTTATATTATTAACTTTCACTTTTTCAATGCTGTTTATAAGTTCATTAACGCTTTTTTTCCCATGGAATACGGTTTCTTCACTTCTTTTAGAGAGAGCGCTCGATTCAAGTGTACTTTCAGAAGTTCGTTTTACCATTGAATTTATTTCATGGATTGCAGTGCTTGTTTTTTGTAAGGAATCGTTTTGTGACTTTGCAGCGTTGTATAATTCTTCTGACGTATCGCTTATATTACTCGCAGAAATTCTTATTTCTTGACTCTGCAAACTAAGAGATTCAACTATTTGAAGCGTGAGTTTAGTAATTTTTTTTATAAAAATATAACTGATGAAACCACTTAATAACATAAAGAACAGTATAATTAATAAATTTATAAACTGAAAATTATTGGAAGAATTTTTTGCGGTTTCAATCTTACTATTGCTTAGTTTTTCAATTGAATCTGAAAGTGCATCCAGTTCCACTTCAAGCTTTTTGAATATAATATTAAATTTTTTGCTTTCATCTGTAGCGAGCTTTCTATTTAAAGAATATGCGGCATGAATGACGCGCGTGCTTGTTTCAGTATATTCAATTAAAACGGGCAAAAGTTTTTTAATATTAATTTGGACTTCATCATCTAAATTCATTTTTTGGATGTTTTCAATATAAGAAATGAATTTTGTTGTCATTTCCTTGTTCTCTTTTTCAATTTCGACTTTGTCTTCCGAAGTTGAACCGTCTAGCATGTGAAAAAGAGCTATATTTACGTTCGCTCGTAAACCATCATGGAGCATATCGGCAAGGATTGAATTTTGGACAGCAGGGAAATATAAATTAGAAAGTGAAGTTAAGCTTTTACTGGCTTGAAAATTTGTATACACGCTAAACATTGCAATAATAAACATGTTGATAAAAACTATAAACATGAGTAAGTAAAATCTTTTTTTAAGTGATGCTTTAAAATGTAATTTCATTTTGTCCTCATTCAATCAACTTTATAATACAATCGGTAAAAGTCTGTTCGATTAAAGTGCTGCAATTTTTGCATTCAATTTATTTTGCAGTGAGTTAAACTTTTAAAATTTACAAGCGATAATAACTACAAATATTTATTATTCCATCCGGCAGAGGACAACTTATAATGGATGAAGACTTTGAATTAGAACTGCGCAAGGTTTTTTTAAGAGAGGCTGATATCAATTTGGAAGAAGCAGAAGAAGCTTATTTGCAGTTCAGTCAAAATCCACCAAGCGAACTTTTAGCGCGCTGCTTTCGCCTTGCTCATAACTTAAAAGGAAGTGCTAAAGCGGTTGGATTTAGTGATATTGCTGAAATTCTTCACAGACTTGAGTCATTTTTATTAAAGTTAAAAAACAAAGAGTTGAATGTTTCACAAAAGATTACTAATATTTTACTTGCCACAAATGACAAACTTAAATTCATAGTTGAACAGATAAAAATAAATACGGATTATAAAATTGATACAAAAAATATAATCGCAGAGATTGATCAAATTCAATCAGAAGAGTCCGGTCTCCCAATTGGAAATGCTCCAAATGAAAGTCAAGATTTAAAAGAAGGTGACATTTTTGTCTTATATGATATTAATGAAGTTGAAGAAGCAAAAAATAATATTTTATCAAACAAAATTGAAGAAATTACAAAGCAAAAAATTAATACAACGAAAAAAATAATAAATGAAGAAGTAATTCGTGTTTCTCTTAATAAAATTGAAAAACTACAAAATTATATTGGCGAGATTGTTATTATAGAGAGTATGCTTGAAGAGCAAATAAAGCAGGAAAGTAATCAAAATTTAAAAAATTATTATCGTCTATTAAAAAAAACGACCAAAGAAGTTCAAGAAATAATTATGGGCTTGAGATTGGTACCTATTAAACCTGCATTTCAAAAACTTCTTCGTACAGCACGCGATACTTCTGCCCAGCTAGGAAAAACAGTGAATGTTACATTTGTAGGAGAGAATACGGAACTCGATAAATTTATTTTGGATGAATTATCCGACCCTCTCATGCATATGATTCGAAATGCAATTGATCATGGTATTGAAGACAATGATGAACGAGTTGCAAAGGAAAAAATGCGAGAAGGGAATATTTCCGTCAATGCATCGCATGAATCTGGTAATCTAGTTATCACAGTGGCTGATGATGGAAAGGGATTGAATCCAACGCAAATATATGAGAGCGCAGTTAAAAAAGGTGTGATCTCTGAAGATGTTAAGTTAACAGATAGTCAATGCTATGAGCTCATATTTGCTCCGGGTTTTTCAACAAAAACTGAAACAACTGAAATTTCTGGACGCGGAGTAGGAATGGATGTTGTTAAAACGAATATTGAAAAGCTGAATAGAAAAATTGAAATCAGTTCGGTTTTAAATATGGGGACTAATTTTAAAATAAAAATTCCACTTTCTGTAGGAATTATGGAAGCTTTTATAGCTGAAATATCTAACCAAAAATTTATCATACCCGTCCAACAAGTCATTGAATGCTTAAGTTTAAGAAAAAGTAATTTAACATATTTAACTGGAATTGAGAACATCATCAAACTTCGCGATGAAGAAATTTCTGTCATTGATCTCTCTTTAGGATTAAATCTTCATAAGAAAAAAGAAGAAAAATTAAAAGATAGGGTTATTTTTATTGTCCAAGCGAATGCAATTAAAATAGGTGCCATTGTTGATAAAGTTATTTCTATTCAGTCGGTTGTCACTAAAAATCTGGGTGAAGAATTGAGATGTGAATCAGGAATTATTGGAAGTGTTATACTTGGTGATGGAAAAGTTGTACCAATTTTAGAAATTTCTCAATTAGTGAACAGTAGAAATTTTCAAAATAATCTACAAAAAAGTATAAGTAGGTAAATGTTATGAGTGATGAGAAATTAAATAAACAGACCATGTTATTTTCTGCGGAAAATCGATACTTATGCTTTAGTTTAGGCAATGAGCGTTTTTGTATTCCTCTTTTACAGGTAAAAGAAGTCATTGGTATTCCTGAATTTACCCAAATACCATATACTCCAGGCTATTTTTGTGGGATTATGAACTTAAGAGGAAAAGTGATCAGCGTTATTGATATGCGTAAAAAATTAAATATTACAAGCAAAGGCGATGATGAAAACTCAGTGATAGTCTGCGATTTAGATAATATAACAATGGGTGCTTTGGTCGACTCTGTTGACAATGTCATAAAAATTGAAAAAGACAAGATACTGCCTAAACCAAATATGCAGACTTCTATTAAAAATGATTATATAGATGGAATTATTGAACATAAAAATCTAATCATAGTTTTAATGAATTTAGTAAAGTCATTAAGTATTGAAGATCTAGTTCATATTGAGAATTCTGGATCGTGAGGTGTTTCAATGTTGGATAAATTATCTTTACGAACTAAAATATTTTTTATAAGTATTTGCGGAATTCTTATCGCCTGTGTGGCATCTATTATATTAACTTTAATTAATGTTTCTCAACAAGAAGAAATGGTAAAAAGTAAACTATTTCTTGCGGCAGAAGATTTATCAAACTCATTTCAAGATCAATTTTATGAGCGATATGGAGATATAAAAGTTTTTGCTCAGTATTTTAAAAATACTCAAGGTTTATCGAGGGAAAATGTCATCACTCTCAATCAATTTAGTGTATTATATGGAATTTACGATCTTATTCTCGTCTGTGATCTCAATGGAAAACTTTTGGCAGTGAATGATAAATCTCCAGATGATAAAAAAATAAATAGTGAAATGCTATATGCAATGAATTTTTCAAAAACAAAATGGTTTAAAGAAACTTTGGCGCGAAATTTTTTGGAAGATCCTAAGAAAGGATTTTCCAATGTTTATTTTCAAGATGCAGAATTTAATACTATGGTTGAAAAAGTTTACAATGTGAAAAAATATGGAACTATTTTCTCAACACTTATATATAATACAAAAGGTGATCCAATTGGAATTATTAGTAGTCATGCCGATTTTTTTTGGCTTGAAAATACGATATCGCGTGTGTACGATAGTTTTGTAAATAGTGGCTTAAAAAGTCTTGAAATAAACTTATTAGATTCTAACGGTACTCTTATTTTGGACTTTCATCCCGCTTCGAATGAATATAAAAATATCGTGGTCCATAATGAAAATTATCTTAATAAATTCAATCTTGTTAAAGCAGGGCAAACAGCTGCAATTCAAGCGCAAAAAGGTCTAGAAGGTGTCCTTGAGTCTGAAAATATAAGACGAAAAGAAATACAATTTACCGCATATAAATTGATTTCTGGAATGAAAATAGTAGATAAATTGAATTGGAAAGTTTTAGTTAGAATTGATAAAGATGAAGCCTTATCAGCTATAAATAAAACAAAGATTATTTTTTCTCTTTTATTAGTAACCATTTTAATTATCACTATTGCTGTTAGTATATATTTTAGCACTGAAATTTCTAAAATTATAATGAATCTAGCAGCTAAGTTATCGCATGGAAATCAAGAGTTAAATAGAACATCTGCAGAGGTGAATCAGGAAAGTCAAAAATTATCAGCAGCCTCTATCCAACAAACTTCAGCTTTGCAAGAGACAGCCTCTGCTGTGAATGAAATAAGTGCTATGATGAATAAAACCTCAGAAATGGCAGATATGTCTCAGAAAAAGTCAGAAGAAAGTCGGAATAAAATAACCGCCGGTAAAAGTGCGATCGAAAAAATGGTACATTCTATTGCTAATATTAGATCGAGCAATCAGAATGTGTTGAACGAAGTTGTTGAAGGAAATAAAAGGATCTCAGAAATAGTAAAATTTATATCTGAAATTGAAAATAAAACTAAAGTTATTGATGAAATTGTTTTTCAAACGAAAATTCTATCCTTCAATGCTTCGGTTGAAGCCGCAAGAGCTGGCGAGCATGGCAGGGGTTTTTCCATTGTTGCTGAAGAAGTTGGTAACTTAGCCCAAATGAGTGGGAATTCTTCAAGTGAAATATCTGCATTACTTGAAAATAGCGTTGATAAAGTAAAAAGTATTATCGATGATACGAAAAATAATATTGAGAGAATAATGTTGATTTCGAAAGAAGCTGTTCAATCTGGCGAAGAAGTGAGCCGAGAGTGTATGGAGATCTTTGAAATAATCTTTGCAAACTCAGAAGAAGTAAATACACTTATTTATGAAATTTCAAACTCATCAAGAGAACAAGCTCGTGGCGTAGCAGAAATAAATAATGCTATGAGTGAACTTGATACATTGACAAATCAAAATTCTAAAATTGCTCAAAAATCATCGGAAACTTCCGCCATTCTTTTTAATCAAAGTCATGAACTAGAAGCCCTTACGAAGGGATTAATGGATATCGTTTACGGACACAATGATAATTCTTCAGCTATAGATATAAGTGAAGATGACTCCTCACATAAATCATTTTCTAAGAAAAGCGAAAATAAAAATTTAAATATAGAAAAATTTATAAAAAATACTAAAAGAGAATATCCTAATGAAATAATAAAAAAAATAGATAAAAATGAAAAATTATTTATAAAAAGCGAAAGAAAAATAAATAAAAATGAAAAATATCTTAGCAAAAATGACAAGAATGTAAAAAATGAAAATAAAAAGGATGGAGTGCCCAAATATAACGACGATCGCTTTGAGGAGCTTTGATGTATTCAGAATGGAATGATCTCATTCTTAAAATTAAGAATATAGTGAACGAAGAAACGGGTAATCAATTATCTGAAAACAATATTTCAATGGTCGAATCGCGTTTACAAAAGCGCTTAACGTTTCTCGGAATGAATACTCCTAAGGAGTATTTAGATTATTTGCAAAAGAATTTATTGCAAGAGAAAAAAGCGATTATTTCTTTATTCACAACTCATCATAGTTTCTTTTTTAGAGAGTACTTTCATTTTGAAGACGTAGAAAAAAAATATTTAAAAAAAATATTAAATGCGAAGAAAGATAAAACAATCCGAATTTGGAGTGCTGCCTGCAGTCAGGGGCAAGAAGCATATTCGCTTTCTATGCTATTTCATAAATTAAAACAAGAGAATAAATTAAATAACTGTGATTTTAAAATACTTGCTACTGATGTTGATCACGAATCACTTGAGTATGCAAAAAATGCAGTCTATATCTATAAAGACATTTCTCAAGTTCCAATGTCTTATATTCATGGCAATTGGCTGAGAGGTCGTGGAGAAATTCGCGATTATGTTAAACCTAAGTTACATATTAAAGACTCAGTTACTTTTGAAGAAGTAAACTTAATAAAAATAAATAATAAATTTTTAACAGAAAAATTTGATATTATCTTTTGTCGAAACGTTTTGATCTATTTTAACGATGAACAAATTAAAGAAATCATAAAAAACCTTTTGGCTCGACTTGAGCCTCATGGTATTTTAGTCCTAGGTATCAGCGAGTCGATTAATGGTTATAATCTACCCGTTAAATTATTATCCAATGCTATTTATTCGCATAGTACGCATGAAGAAAAAGAATTCAGTTCACCCATTCCTGAAACTAAAAAACCACTTGCTAAAGTGCTAGTTGTAGACGACTCTCCAACTATATTACTTTTGATGAAAAAAATTCTTTCTACAGATAATGGCTTTGAAGTCGTCGCAACTGTGAGCAGTGCAGCTCAAGCGCGAGAGGTTCTAAAAACAAGTAAAATTGATATTGTGACTCTAGATATTCATATGCCCGATGAAACAGGTATAGAGTATTTAAAATCTTCATTTGTGAAAGGAAAACACCCACCCGTTTTGATTGTCAGCTCAATTGAAAGAGATGGAACTAACATTGCTAAGGAAGCGCTGGATTTAGGAGCTTCCGATTATGTTGAAAAACCTGATTTAAAAAATATGGCTGAATCGAGTGAAGAAATATGTTTTAAAATTGATACAATTTTAAAAAGCAATAAAGTAACTGATTCGTTTAATGATAAGCCCGCTGTTCAGTTAAGAGATTTGCACGATACGATTCGTGTTCTCATTGTGGATGATTCGCCTACAATTCGGACACAGCTTAAAAATATTTTAGCAAAAAGTAAGAATATAAAAGTTGTGGGGGAGGTGGAAGACCCAAGACAACTTGACAAACAAATTCAATTGTTGAAACCAGATGTTATTACTTTAGATATTAATATGCCATATTTAAGTGGCATTGATATTTTACGTTTGATAATCCCCCGCTACAAAATTCCAACTGTTGTTGTAAGCGCCTTGAATTTAGAAGAAGGATCTCTTGTTATGGAAGCGCTTGAACTTGGTGCGGTGGAATTTTTTCAAAAACCAGAGTTACGAAATGTTGTCGAAGAAGGAAAAATATTAATTGAAAAAATTATTTTAGCAAAAAGTGCAAAAATATCTTTTCATAGAGATCGAGTCTATAATTATAATGAAAATAAAATTTTAGATGAAGAGTATTTAATAGCCATAGGATCTTCTACGGGGGGTACTGAAGCTTTAAAATTGATTTTAGAGCATCTTCCATCACAAATACCACCTATTTTGATTGTTCAGCACATACCTGAAGTCTTTTCAAAAGCACTTGCAGATAGGCTGAATAATATTTGTCCTTTTGATGTGGTTGAAGCAAAAGACAATGATATTTTAATGCCAAATAGAGTTTATGTTGCTCCTGGAAATTATCATATGATCGTAAGAAAACATGTAAAAAATTTACAAATTCAAACGACAGGAGCCAATGTGGTCAATGGGCATAGACCTTCCGTCGATGTATTATTTAATTCACTGGCACAATTAAAGTTACAAAAAATGCTTGGCATTATATTAACAGGAATGGGAGCTGATGGTGCGCAAGGGTTAAAGCAATTAAAAGATGCTGGGGCAAAAACAATTGCCCAAAATGAAGAAACTTGCGTGGTTTTCGGTATGCCTCGTGAAGCTATTAAATTAAATGCAGTCGATTTTATTGAGCCACTTGAGAATATTGCAAATAAAATAATCAATTTAACTAAAGTGTCTGATTAATCATCATTTTGAAATTTATTAAATTCGACGGGTGGTGCAAAAATCATCATTTTGAAATTTATTAAATTCGACGGGTATGAGTAAGAGAAGACTCCTCTGGGCAGAGTTGCTGGCCGCAAATGCCCTTCGGAGCCATTCTCTTACTCTCCCCTCTAAATTAAGCTATTCGACGCACTGCTGATTTATGCTGCGTAACTTAATCATATACGGCCACTGCTGATTTATGCTGCGTAACTTAATCATATACGGCCACTGCTGATTTATGCTGCGTAACTTAATCAGATACGACCACTGCTGATTTATGCTGCGTAACTTAATCATATACGGCCACTGTTGATTTATGCTGCGTAACTTAATCATATACGGCCACTGTTGATTTATGCGACAATCTGTTGGTTTTAAACGACCACTGATGATTTATGCTGCGTAACTTAATCATATACGGCCACTGCTGATTTATGCTAAGTAACTTTATTTTATGCGTCGTTCGGTTTGTTACAATAAATAAAATATTTACTTAAAATTATTTTTATGCTAACAATTTTTTCTAATTGAACAAAGAGGTTTTTTGTAAAGAACATAATCTTACAAGAGATTTATTTATAAAAGAGTGAAATTAATAAAATGGGACTGCGCATACACAGTACGGCAATAAATTTTCTAAGTAAAAATAACTTCTATATTGTAAGCCTTATTTTTCGAGTTTATTATATTATTTTCTCAATCTCTTACCCGCTTTTTGCCATTGCAAATAACCTCCCACTGATGGTGCTGAATTTATATTCAATCACTTCGCTTTTGAGTTTGTTTTTCTTAATATGTTCTTATAAATTATATCATTTTTCTATACAATATATTAAGTATATAGCAATTATAATTTCAATTATTAATTTACTTTTCTATGTTTTTAATTTCTATCAATCAATCCCATTCTGTTATATATTTGCCATTATAATGGGTCTTTCTTCTTCATCCATTGAGGTTGCGAGCCTCTCATTTGCGACAAATACATCCGATAAAAACACATTGAAAAATCAACTTATGATGCTCAATTTTTTAAAAATTTTAGGTATATCGCTTGGCTTTTTCATCGGCTGCCTTGTGACCTCAAGCGATAAAAGTAAAGATTTAAGTAATATTGTGATATATTTTATGGCTTTCGCTTCTATTTTATTATCTTTTTTCATTGATACAGCAAAAAGAAATGATGAAAAAATAAGTTTTTCGCTCAAGCAGTTTCTTAAGAATAAAAATTTTAAACATTTGAATTTTTGTATTGTTTTATTTATTCTAGACTTATCTGTTTTTAGTTTTTGGTACACAACCATTCCGCCGGCTTTAAAAAGCAACGGTCTCGATGTTAGTATTATAGGAATTTTTCTTGCGATTGAAGCATTCTGTCATGCCTTTTCACAAAAATTATGGTTAAAACTCTCCTACTATATAGGAGAAAAAGTAACTTTCTTTATCAGTCTTTTTAGCCATATCTTCATTTTATGTGTTATTTTATTAAGCAATACTAGAAATATTTTGGAGATATTTATTTTATTTGTCTTACTTGGAATTTCAAATTCAGGTACGTATATCAACTCAGCAGCGCTATTTTACAGCAGAAACTATGACATCAATAAATTTCAGTTAATCTCTCTTCACTTAATAGCTTCAAGTGTGGGTAAATTTTTAGGGCCATTTATTGCTATATTTTATCTTAAATGAATAATTGTTTGTTTTTTAGAAAACTACTTTAAGCAAACTATTACATCATTTCAAGTATGTTATGTTGAGTTAGTAAATGTATCTGGATATGCAAAATTTTTTTAAAATAAAGATTTAAATTCATAGAGATATTTTTCTTAATATTGTTAGAGAAGAATAACAAAAATATTTTCTATTGTAAAATTAATAAAAAAAGTTATGGCACTATATGGTTTTGAAATTAACCGATTGGCTAATTTTGATTTAATATAAATTATGGAAACGGTTGTGAAAAATATTTTTTACCTTTTAAATCATATTTATTAGTATGATTTAATTTATTAAAGAAAGAATATTTAATGAAAATAGATTGTAAATCAATAGATAATATTCCAATTATAGAAGTTGTGGAAAATTCAACGGTTGGAATGAAATTAATAAAAAATGTTATAAAATTATTTGATGGTAATTTACTATTTAACTCAAGCAATGTATTTAAATCAACTTTAAAAAGAGATGATTTTTCAGGTGCGCATTTTATTGAATTAAAAGATGAAAATCTATTAAATGATACTTTTTATTTACCCTTTAAAGAAAATAGTGTAACCGCAATGGAGTTGCCAAGCACAGGAACTGTACAAACGTTTATAACGGCTCGAATGAATGGATGTTCTTTTTATATTTGTCGCAATCTTTTCACAAAAAAGATTGTTGTTTGTCACGCAAATGCAATAAATTCTAGTGCAGACGATGTTAAAAGCGTAAAAGATTTAGTAAATAAATCTCCCAATTGGCAAAGTTTTAATACACAAAAATCTCTTGCTCGAATGATGGATATCTTTTCTGAAAAATATAAATCAAAAGGAAATTTACAATTATTGAGATCATTATATAAAGATGAATATTTTAAAATTGTTAATCATGCTTCTAATTTTTATTATCTAATAAAATCAATACCTTCTAATGATGCGGTGAATTTTATCGGAGGGACAATTGTTATAGGTTTTCGGAAAAATAATAAATGGAGTTTTTATTATCAAACAATAATGAACACGAATAATATAAATATAAAAAATTATAAATTAAATTACAAAATTATTGAGTCAAAAAAGTTTTTTGAAGAATATTAATTTTTATTAAAAAAAATATATTTGTCTTAATTTTTAGATCAAGTTAAAACTATTAATAACTCATCGCAAACAAAGAGAATATTTATAATACTCATTCTATCTGTATTACTTATTTCTGGCCAAGGACAATTTCTTCAGTTTTAGATGAAATCGTTTTTAATGCATGACTGATTTCTAATACTTTAGAAGAAGATCGGATAGAACTTTCTGCACTCTTCAAATTGTTTATTGCAGATAAATCAATTTTAGTCATTGCTTCTGATATCTGCTTTACCCCAATTTCTTGTTCCTTTGTAGCCTCTGTAATCTGACTCATTTGTGTATTGATTTCTTTTACATCTATAATAATTTGATCAAAGATATTCGAAACCTCTATGGTTTTACTTTGACCTTCCGTGACTCTGCTTATGGTTAATTCTAAAATGCTTTTAACTTTTTCCCTGCTTTTATTAAGGAGATCCCTAATCTCATTCGAGGATTTCCCACTTGTTTTTGCTAAATTGCCTACTTCTTCTGCAACCACAGCAAAGCCTTTCCCATGTTCTCCTGCTCGAGCGGACTCAATTGAGGCATTTAAGGAAAGCAATTCAGTTTTTGTAACGATATCATTAATAATCATTGCTTTATTTTCAATTTGTATAATAATAGCTTCAATTTCTGAAAGTTTTTGACCTGCTTCTTGTATCGCCTCCATGGCTGAAACCATGTCTTTGACTGCAGTATTGCCCATTTCTGTTCGATTATTGATAGTTTGTGATAATTTTTCTGAATTAAACGTAAGAGTAGATGTCCTTGCAATCATACTTGTTACTTCAGAAATTGCGGCTGCGGTTCCTTGAATTGAGCTTGCTTGTTCATTGGAAGATTTTCCAACATCCTCACTCATTTTTGTCAATTGAGTCGATTCTTCTTCCATTTTGTCAGATGACTCTTTTAATAAATTCGTAAGGTTGGACAGTGGTTTTGAAATATAATTTGCAATTTTAGTGCCACCAAACATTAATAAAATTGTAATAAATGTTGTTATTGTTACGAGTTGAATTATATTATTATTTTTAGCTCTATCAACATCATCGATATAAATACCAGTGCCAATATACCATTTCCATTCTGGAATCGGGATTAAGTAAGTGAGCTTTGGAAAATTCTCTGTTGAACCAGGTTTTGTTGTGAAATAAGACAAGAATTCTGGTCCTGTATTTTTTAATGAGATTTCTACAAATTTTTTGTACTGAGCAGAACTTTGAATGACACCATCATCTTTCGGTCGCTTTGGATTTACTATCTGGCGCATATCATAATCGCCAATAAAAAAGTAATTGTCACCATCATACCGTGCAGCATTTACAGTGGTTTTTACCCTTGTGACGGCTTCTTCATGAGATAATTTGCCTTCCTTTTCTAATTTTATATATTGAACAACAACAGCTCCAAGTGCATTACTTAAGTTTCTTAATTGCGTTCTTTTTTCATCCATCAGTCTATTAATGGATGCATTTCCTAAATAAATTAATGTAAGAGTAAATAGAATAATTATGAAAATGTTCCAATAAATTATTTTTTGTTTAATACTTAATTTGTTTAGCATTACTGCACCTATAAATTTTTATTAAATTTTAATTATAAAAAATATATATAATTAAATTTAAAGTATTAATTAAGAATAAAATAATTAACTTTTTTGGTATAATATGAGTATACGAAAACTTGTCAGATTTCCGAATACTTGATTTGGCGTTATACTGTTTTAAAAATGACGAAATTAATAATTTGCTCATTCAATAAAGTAAGCCTCATTCAATAAAGTAAGCCTCATTCAATAAAGTATGCCTCATTCAATAAAGTAAGCCTCAATGAAAAAAGTTACCTTTGATATAATAATTACATATTTAAAAATTTTTGTGTTGAATACGAAATAATAAGTGGTTCACTGGATCAATATCCGTCATTTTTTTGGACATAAAATAATCTATTGGTATGGAAATTATTAAATTTAAATTATTTTTGTAATTTTTATAAATATTATAAAATAAAAAAACGAGATTTAAAAGGTAAATCTCGTTTTGAATAAATATACTTTTACTTAGCAGACGCTAAACGAGAATCAATTTCTTTCTTTAAACTTTCAAAACTTAAATTATTTTCATATTTTTCACCGTTGATATAAATCGATGGTGTTGCATTTACGCCGAGTGAACTCATTTCTTCAAGGTCAGCCATAATTGATTTTGCGTGTTCTTTTTTCTCATCTGCGAAGCACGTGTTGAATGCCGTAAGATTGAGTTTGAGTTCTTCTGCAAATTTGGGATAAGCGTCGGCAGCTAAAGGGGCCATAGGCGCACGGGAAAATAGTAATTTGTGCATTTCCCAGTATTTACCTTGTTCATTGGCGCATTTTGCGGCAATGGCTGCTGGTAAAGCTTGCGGATGAATTTGTGTCAATGGGAAATCACGGAACACGAATTGAACTTTTCCTTTATATTCATCAAGAATTTTTTGAATGGGTCCGTGAGCTTGTACACAGTAAGGGCACTGATAATCTGCAGCTTCAACAATTGTTATTTTAGGATTTTTCAATGATGGATCGTATTTGTAGCCAAGATCGGAAAATTTAACCACAGGTTCTTTGGGTCTTTCAAGTGCAATGACCTTTATTTTTCCTTCTTCATTCGCTTGTTGCAAGATTTTTTGTTCTGCTTTTTCTTTTTCCATTTGGGTGAGATAACGCTTAACTAGTTTTTCTCGCTCATTTTCAGGAATTTGTTGCATTTGAGGATTGGCGGAATTTTGTGCGATGAAGTTTTTAACAACATCATCATTAATACTTATATTCTTTTTATAAAAATCATCTTTTGCTTCTTCAAGTGAAGAGAGTTTATTCTGTTTTTGATAATTGGCGAACCATTCATCCATATAATGTTTTTGTAAAATAAACTCCGCGGTTTCATAAAGCTTTTTTTGCGCATTGAATAATTCATTGCGCTCAGCTGCAGAGAGTTCTGAGATTTTGATTTTTTTAGAATCGAATGAACCAAGAACATCATCATTATTTAAAACGTTTTTGGAAGTACGTGTTTGACAGCCCACAAGAGCGAGCGAAACCAATGTTAATGCAGAAAGGTTTTGCAATTTTTTTAATTTAAAGAATCGTAATGAGCTCGAAAACATATTGCCTCCAAATGTAGAGTAAAAAGACTCAATTAAGGACATACCTTAAGTTGTATACGAAATAAACTTATTTAAAAATTAATTGACAAAATTTTTTATTTCATCAAGTGCAAGGTTGAGTGTGATTTCATTATTTGCAATATATGTAGCAAACTCAATTGATGGCTGCACAAATGCGTCATGCATAGGTTTTACTAATGAATAAAATTGTATTTTAACTCCTTCTGGACTTCTGCCTCGCTCTTCTACATCGCGCTTTAAACGGCGCTCAAATCGTATTTGTTCTGGAATATCAAGAAATAACGAAGCATCAAAAAAGGATCTTAATTTTTCTTGGGAGAGAATAAGAATGCCATCAACAATGATAACCTTGGTGGGTTGAAAAGAAATAGTTTCGTTTTTTCGTTTGTGGGTCGTAAAATCGTAAATTGGAATTTGAATTGTTTTATTATTAATAAGATCAGATAAATGATCTGCCATTAAATTAAAATCTATGGCATCGGGATGGTCAAAGTTAACAGTTCCATCTCCTTTAAAATTTTTACTTTGGTCGATATAATAATTATCTTGACTCAGGATTTTACAATGATCTATTTCGAGCATTTTTTGTAAACGACGTGCGGCTGTTGTTTTACCAGATCCACTCCCACCTGAGATAGCAATAATTTTTATTTTTTTCTGCAAATTCCACCTCTATTTACCTACTTATAAAGTTCCATAGATGCGATCTCCCGCGTCTCCCAAACCTGGTAGCAGATAGCCTTTCTCATTCATAGTTCTTTCTATTGAGAGACAATAAATTTGCACATCAGGGTGGACATTTTGAAGAATTTCGAGACCTTCTGGTGAGGCAAGCAAGCAATTAAAGCGGATTTCTTTTACTCCATACTGTTTAAGTCGTTCTATAGCTGCAACGACTGTGGCTCCCGTAGCAAGGAGAGGATCTAGTAAAAAGATTTTATTACCCTCTATATCGTCTGGTAAGCGAAAATAATATTCAACAGTATTGTTTAAAAATTTATCGCGATAAATACCAATATGTCCAACTTTAGAAAGGGGAAACATTTGCATAAAACCGTCGAGCATCCCCATTCCAGCGCGCATCACAGAAACAATAGTAACATCTTCGCAAATAAAGGAACAATCTGTTTTTTCGAGTGGAGTTTCAATTGGATAAGTTTTCATTGACAGGTCGCGTGAGCATTCATAAGCCATCAAGCGGCTCATTTCTGCTAAAATTCTCCGGAATTCGCTCGAATTTGTTTCTTTTCTTCTTAAAGTTGAGAGAGAATGTGTAAGTAATGGATGATTAATGATATTGACATTTTTAAATTGCTCTTTCTGAGAGTGCTTTGACATTTTTAACTCCGTTGCAAAACTTCTACTATGATTAAAAAACAGATTTTTATGATTTTATCATATCAAGAATTCTTGCATAGAGAAAAACTCAGAAAAAATAATTTATTGTAATTTGCTCCAATTATAAATTTCTTCAATTATAAATTGCATTTCGCTTTGTGATAAATCGGGATACAAAGGTAGGCGCAAAAGTCTTTGAGAATATTCTTCTGTCAGAGGTAAATCTCCAACTTTAAACCCGAGTTTGAGGCCTGCTGGAGCACTGTGCAAAGGAATATAATGAAAAGTGGCTCCAATATTTTTATTGCGTAAATGGGCAATAAGAGTATGTTTATCACTTTCATTGCGCATTATAATATGAAATAAGTGATAATTGCTTTCACAATCTGCAGGTATGAATGGGAGTTTAAAAATCTCTTTCTCAGCGAGTGGTCTTAATTCTTGCATAAAGAAATCATAAATTGATTCTCTTTTTTTGTTTAATTCATGCATAATATTAAGTTCAGCATCGAGAATAGCTGCTAATGGTTCTGCTAGAATATAGCTTGAGCCTTTGTCAATCCATGTGTATTTATCAACTTGTCCACGGAGAAACTGTGATCGATTCGTGCCTTTTTCGCGAATAATAAGTGCTTTCTCTGCAAGATAATCATTGTTTGTCAGGAGTGCCCCTCCCTCACCGCAAATAACATTTTTTGTTTCGTGAAAACTTAATGCAGCCATATCTCCTAGAGTACCAAGATGTTTTCCTCGCCATTTTGCGCCAATTGCATGGGCAGCATCTTCCACAACCATAATATTTTTGTTGGCACAAATATCGTTTAGTTTTTCCATTTCACATGCTACACCCGCATAGTGGACAGGAATAATTGCTTTGGTTTTATTTGTTACCTTAGCTTCCACATCGCGCATATCCATATTCATGGTCAGAGGATCGATTTCACAAAAAACAGGTTTGAGTCCTGCGACTAAAATAGCATTGGCAGTTGAGGTGAATGTAAAAGAAGGGAGAATGACTTCATCTCCTTCTTTGGCTTCCAAAAGTAACATGGCCATTTCGAGGGCATGTGTGCACGAAGATGTGAGTAGAGTGTGTTTAATAGAAAGTATTTGGCTAAACTTTTTTTCGACTGTGTGGCAAAAAGTCCCATCACCCGAAAGTTTTCCAGAAGTTAGCACTTGATTGAGATTTTCATATACTTGTTGAGGGATATGGGCTTTTGACAGTGGAATTTTCATAATTTATTCCTCCAAATTTTATTATAAATAATATTCAAATTTTTTAATTTATTTTCCCAATTGTGTTCATTTCGGGCCCAAATTTTTGCGTTCGCTCCATGATCAATTATCAGTTGGGGGTTTTCAATATATTTGGTGATTGCATTGGCAATTTCGAGTGAACTTTTAGGGGAGACAAGTATTCCACGTTCGAGATGTTTAACCTGTTCTGGGGTACCACCTGAATTTGTTCCAATAACAGGAAGTCCCATACTCATGGCATCAATCACAGAAAGCGAATACGTTTCTTCATAAGTTCCTAGGACAAAAATATCCATTGCATTTAAAAATGGGATGATGTCTGACTGAAAAGGTATCAATTGAATACGATTTTCAACTGTGGGTAAACTTACGAATTCTTTGAGCCATATATACAGTTCGTAAGCTGCGGGCTCAAAAATAGGGAGGCCAGAAGGTGAAGTTTGCAATAGCGTGGGCTCACCCATAATCCATATTTTAATTTTACTTTTGATTTCTGGTTTTAGGTGGAGAATTGCTTCAGCGATCTCACGCACTCCTTTGGCAGGATCGATACGACACATCGTTGCTATAACAATATCATCTTTACTTGTATTCCATTTTTTGCGTAATTCTTCAGAGTCTTGTGGATATTTTTGATATAGATCGAGATCCCGACCATAGCGTAATAAATAGACTTGTTCAGGTTTGAGGGGATAATTGGTTTTAATATTTTCATTTAACAGTTCAGAAGAAGAAGCAATTGCTGAAACTTGACCATAAATAAGACGATGAATAAGGCCTTTTTTGGATGGAGCGCTCATATACAAACTAAAGATTTGTTTTACATTTTTATAAAAAAAGAGTGTCAGTGAAACGAGCCAAACATCTTGTCGGGTGTGAGTGTGTATAATATTATAATTATATTTTTTTATAATTTTTGATAAATTTAATATATCTTTAATGCTAATCCGTGCTTGTTTGTGCGCATTGAATACCTTTACCCCAATCTTTTCAGCTTCTATGGCAATTTTTGATCCCGGTATGCAATAAAGGGCAGTGCATTCGCCTGACTCATGGATCTTCTTGATGAGGTTAATGGTATAAAGCTCAAGTCCTCCCCAAGAGCGAGAAGTGTTTATGTGTAAAACGTTTGTATGATCTAGCATTCTTTTTCCTAGTAGAAAGACTTCCTTAATCAAGGATTTATTATACTCAAAGTTTGAACATAATAAAATCACAAAGTGAGTGATACTATATAAAGAGAAAATTTTGCACAAGTTTTGATATTTTTTGTCTGATACGGCAATTAAAACTCCTCAATAATTCTATTACTTTGGCACAATCTTTGGGGGAGAATCATTTTTATGGCTGGAATAAGAATCAATACGGGATCGGGTATTGATCCCAAAATGGTTGATCAGCTCGTAGAAATGGAACGCGAGCCCATTAAGCAGCTAGAAACACGTAAAAAAGAAGTGGTAAATGAGCAAAAATCATTTGGCGAACTCAAAAACCATATCAGTGCGCTTGGAACCGCTTTGAATGCTTTACGGACAAAGGCAGACTTTAATAAATTAAAATTAACCAGTTCTCATCCAGATATCGTTGATGGCACTGTAGATAATAATGCTCCTATTGGTACTTATGAACTCGAAGTGCGGAATTTAGCCCACACACAAAAGCTACTGACTCAAACCTTTCCTGATAAAGATGAGACTCCCGTTGGCTTTGGTTATATGACAATCGAATTTGAGGATGGCAAACATTTTGATGTCGACATCGATCCAGACAAATCATCTTTGAACGATGTTGCGACCCAAATAAACTCAATGGGGCAAGGTGCAAGAGCAATTGTTATTAACACTAAGGAAGGAATAGAGGACTCTGAAGAAGACAATTTTCGCTTACTTGTCATGTCAGAGAAATCGGGAAAAGAAGCAAAAATATATATTGATCCTGACACGACATATATGGAATTTAAAGAACAGGTCACTGGTAGAAATTTAGAAATGACTTTTGAGGATGTCAAAGTCTATAACGAAACAAATAAAGTAACTGAATTATTTCAAGGCTTGGTATTGGATGTAAAAAAAGCGGAACCAGGGACAAAAGTGAATATCAAAATTGATTATGATGTCGAAAAAAGTCTAGAAAGTATAAAGAAATTTGTGGAAGCATATAATAAAGCTAATGACTTTATTGATAAACAATTTCAAGTCAATCCAGATACAAATAAAGCCGGTATTCTTTCTAAGGATAACAGTTTAAGAACTCTGCGCCGCTCACTTCAATCTGCATTGCAATATTCCATTCCAAATAAAAAATATCAAACTTTAGCAGATGTAGGAATTTCTACCGACCCAAAAACTGGCGCATTAAAATATGACGAATCTAAAGCTAAGCAGGCATTGTCCGAAGATTATGTTGGTGTTTCAAAGCTGTTTATCCAAACAGATGATTCAACGGGGCTCGGTATTCGCATGTCGGACGCTGTGCGCGGAATGCAAAATCAGCAAAGTGGAGTGATCTCTTCAAAAGATAGAGAATACAAAAGAATTCTTGAAAATTTTGATAAAGATCTCGCTACAAAAGAAAGACTGGCAACTCAGCGAGCAGAAGGGATCAGACGGAAGTTTGCCGTGGTGGAGCAGCTTATCAGTGGAATGAATGCACAGGGACAGGTATTGCAGCAGAAATTGGGTGGCATGAGCTAATTTTTGCACAAGAAAAATTCTTGTTCTTATTTTCAAGGATGGGATTGCATGAATTCAAAAGCATTTAAAGCTTATCAAGCGACTAACGTAACTACAGCTAAACCAGAAAAAGTATTACTTATGCTTTATGAAGGTTGTATTAAATTTGTCAGACTTGCTAAGACAAAGATGGTAGAGAAAAAAATTGCAGAAAAAGGAAAAAATATCAGCAAAGCTCTGGCGATTATTTCTGAATTGATCAACACCCTCGATCACGAAGTCGGGGGACAACTTTCAGCCGATTTGGAAAATCTATATATTTTTATGATGGATAAATTGATAGAAGCAAATATGTTTAATAAAGTAGAAGATCTCGAAGTGGTGGAAAAACTTCTTATGACATTATTCGAAGCATGGACGGATGTTGTAAATAATCCTAGGCCAGATGGAGTGCCTAGCCCAAAATTACAACCTGAGCTTTACGCAATGTATTTAACTTCAAATAGTCAGACAGCAAAAACTGAAGCTCCAAAAAATACCCAACCCCTGAAGCCAAATGGGGCTGCTGCGGTAAATTTGTCAGCAGAAGTGAAACAACCTGCTTTGGGAGGGAATGTTGTAAGTAAAAAATAAAATAATTACAAATAATAATGACTCGAACGGAATTCAGAACTATTTTCCAAAATAAATCGATTGATTATTTTTTTATCATTTAAACTCATTATTTGGAATTTCACTCCAAAACCTTCTTCAGTGATTCTAACCACTGTTCCTTTAACTAAAATCCTTTTATCGACATTTGGCAGAGTGAATTCAATTTCTAAGTCAAGGCCAACATTTGGTAGAATATTTTTATCCATATCTGAGAGATGTAAGCCATCTGCTGAAATGTCGATAGAATAAGTTTCAAATTCTTTGAATTTATAGCGCACAATTGCCTTTAATTTATATTTGAGTCTTTCAGAACGCCGGTAATTCACTTGCGCAATTTTTTTAATTTCTTCTATAACTTTTTCATGGGGAATGGGTTTTGGTAAAAACAAATCGGTGTTGAGAGTATAAGCTTTGTCTTTAATCTCTTCAAAATTCTCGACACTCGTGACAATAAATTTTATTTTTTGGTTGCGGCTAATTTTTTTTGCTTTTTCTATTTGATAGATGCCGTGACCATTGTATGAGTGATAATCAAGCATTGCGATATCAAACTCTTCTTTTGATAATATTTCAAGCATACTATTTAAATTGTTTGTCAATTCGACATGTATACCTGCTTGATTAAGGGAGGATTTTTCTATCCGTCCCGTTATTGGGCTTTCATCGGAGAGTAATAATTTTATTTTTTGTGATAGAGGTTTAGGGGTTTTTTTTTGAAGTTTTTTTGCAATGGACATAAAGTTCTCTTTGTTAAAGTTAGATTACTTTCGTATAGATTTATCGGGGAAATTTTGTGAGCTCTTGAGGAGGAATCATGTTGTGGCCTGCAGTAACAGAAACTGATCTTATCGAATTAGTTACTGAATTTAATGATGAAAAGTATAAAATTTGTTTAAATAACAAGGGATATGCTGGATTTGTTTTTTTTGATATTGGGAGCGTATTACTTGATTTAGACTGGGATATTTCCTTTGAAACCTATGGTAAACTCTTTCCCGTTGGAACAAATATTAATTATTATAACGTATTAGAAATATTGCGCGAAAATCATGTGTTGAGCGATTGGTGCACAGGGCAAATGGGGGCATTTTCATACGCTCAAGCAATTATGAACGCATATAGGCAAGAGGCTAAAATTTCAGAGGTAAACTCCCTTCTTTCCATTCTAGATGTGAAACATGCAGACAGCTTGGTCGTGGGTGCCTTGCGCCTCAGAGTGTATGAACTTGCCAAGAAATTGCGCGATATGAATTTTGCCATTGGCGTTTTGAGCAATGCCACGACTTGGCACGAGGTTGTGATTGAAAAAAGACTGCCTGTCCGAGATTTTTTTGATGTGTGTATTTTTAGTCAAGATTTAGGTTGTGAAAAACCGCAGAGAAAAATTTATGAAGTCGCTCAATATGAAGCAAATCGTTTTGTGCAAAAAAAGTTTAATGCTACACTGGATCCAAATGATATATATTTTATCGATGACACTCCTGTAAATGTTAGGGCGGCGCGTGAGATGAATTGGCAAACAAGTTTAGTTAACTTATTTAATGACTCTATCTTAGAAAAAATATCGCAAAAAAAGATTTCGGAGAATGAGCTTAAAGAAGCTTCACATATTAGAGAAAATTTATTATTTGGGCAAAGCGCTGCATCGAGAGTCGAAAATATATTCAAAAGTATTGTTACTTT
The DNA here is from genome assembly GCF_004295685.1 of Fluviispira sanaruensis. Classification (NCBI taxonomy): domain Bacteria; kingdom Pseudomonadati; phylum Bdellovibrionota; class Oligoflexia; order Silvanigrellales; family Silvanigrellaceae; genus Fluviispira; species Fluviispira sanaruensis. Next base: position 2,459,756 of record NZ_AP019368.1, on the reverse strand, counting down.
ATGAAACATAATTATAGTCCAAATATTGCTTTTTTTGATTCAAGTCAAGGTGGATTGACTGTCTGGGAAAACGTTTTAAAAAGATTTCCCAATTTAAACACCCAGTATTTAGGAGACAATGCACGTTGTCCTTACGGTAATAAAAGTGCAGAAACTATTATAAAATATTCATCAGAAGCAGCTTTGTTTTTATTAAATCGCAATGCCAATTTATTAATTGTTGCTTGTGGAACAGCTTCAAGTGTCGCAGCAAAAGAAATTCAAAAAATATTTAAAATACCAATTGTTGGTATTGTTGAAGGTTTTTGTCAATTTGTGGGTTCCATTTTGGAAAATAAATCCCGCAGTGTAGCTGTACTTGGTACTCGCTTTACAATTAAAAGTGGTCGTTTTAAAGAAGAGCTTTCCTTATATAATATAAATAACGTTTGGGAAAGAGCTTGCCCCTTATTTGTTCCGTTAGTTGAGGAAGGGATTTCTTCAGGTCCTATGGCGGATGCTGCGGCAGATATGTATTTATGGGATATCCCCGAAGATACAAAGATCGTTATGTTGGCTTGTACACATTATCCACGCCTTGTCCATGCAATTGCGGCCTCTATTGAGCGTCGTCTCGGAAAAACAATTATATATAAAACCATTGATGGGGACTGGGTCTTAATATTAGGTAGAAATAATTTAGAGGATCCTATTTATGTAGTAGAATCCTCTTTGCCTATTGTTAATTATGTTTCGCAATTTTTACATAAAAATAACTCAACAGGAATATACAGTCAGGGAAATAAACATGTTTTTTGTACCGATGCGCCATCCCACTTTGAAAATATTGCCCGTTTTTTTACGACAATTGCCTTACCTAAAGTCGAAGTAGCAGAAATCCAAAGTTAAGCCTGTTTCCTTAAATTAGTTGATTCAAAAATTTTATCTGCATTGTCTGTAACAAAACCTTGATAATAACTGCTCCAAATACCATCTTTTTTCTTGCCAATGAGTGGGTGGCGATAGGCAAACTCTACAAATGCATATGGAATCTTATGAAACCCTTCTTGAAAAGGAACAAGTAATTCTTCGGCAAGGGTTGCACTTTGCTCTAAATGCACTTCGGCTGATCCTTTTATAAGACCTCCTCCAGAAGTGTTCATTGCAATACCAAGTTCCTTTTGAATAAATTGGTTAAAGTTTTTGAGAGACTTAAATTTTTTCATCAAGTGGATACTTAAGGTAAAATGATTTGGTGTGTTGCCATAAACCAATGTCCAAGCAGCATATTCACTTTCTTTTCTAAGCATTTCATAATCTTTAAAACTTGGTGTGCGCCAAACAGGACCATTGCTTAAATAAAGGGTTAACGCTTGGACAAATTGATCGATATTTTCTGGATGAGTTTTAAGAGAATTAAATTCATTTCTTAATTTTTGAATTGGAGATTCGCTTAAATCATTTGTATATTTTAATATACATTTTTGAAATTCCTGTGAAAAACTTTCAGGTTCGAGAACACTCAAAAACACTTTTGGCGGAATTTTTGTGCTGTGCTCTTCTTTATTATTTGGAGGGTTCATTGATATTGCCATCAATTTTTTATCTTTAAAGTGGTATTCATCAGCTTGATTGTAGCCAAGTATTTCAAAGACCTGTTTGAGAGTTTCCAGTCCACAGTGAGGCCCAGGGAGAGTGCGAAAAGCCATATGGTCTTCGCTCCAATGATCACCTTCAGTGCGAACAGCATTTTCAATCTTTTTAACCTGTTGGACCTTCGCTTTATAATTGAGCCAGAGCTGTTTGATCAATTTATTAATTATTTTTTCTTGTAATTTAAGCATTCGATATCCCTCAGAAATAGATGCAAAAAAAAAGGATTAGTCCTTTGTGAGCGTGTAAAAGTTATGTTAGTAATTTAGCTCAAGCTTTGGGCTTTGGCTAGGAAAAGTCTTTTATTTTATGACTGAGGAATATGAATTTGTCTCAAGCAATTATTGCTCTCGATCGGAATGAATATTATTTTGACCATCATGTAGAAGTCCTGAATTTGTTTCAATTTTATAATCAACAGGGACACTCGCGCTATGCTGCAAGCACCGATCATGTGCTATTGCAAAATGCGCTCGCCACTCTATTTAAAGTTGATTTGCAAAAAATAACTTTAACCCATGGTGCTGAAGATGCACTTATAAAAGCTTTGGCGTGGTTGAAATTAAAGTATAAAACTTTAGTTTTAGAGGATTTCTCTTGGGCAAATTACAATCACATTGCGGAAGGCTTAGGCTTTCAACTCAAGAAAGTACAAACTCAGATAAAAGCAGATTCATTTTGTTTAAATACAAGTGAATTAAGAAATTATTTAGATTCAAGTGAACCCTCCGTTGTTTTATTAACTTCCCCAAACAATCCCACTGGGCATGAAATTTCCGAAAAAGAGCTTTATGCATTGCTCAAAAGTTATCCAAAACATTTTTTTATCCTAGATATGGTATATGCACCTTTTTTTAAACATGAATTTGCCCCTTTACTCTGTTCAGAAAATTCTTTGTTTGTAGGGAGCTTTTCAAAATTTTTTGGATTGCCAGGATTAAGAGTTGGCTTTGCCATCGGCTATTTACCAAAAGCGTTTCAATTGAATTTAGGTTTGCAACCGCAAGCTATTCAAATATGTCAAACAGCATTACAGCACATTGACTGGTATCAGAGCAATCGCAACGAAATGTTAACTTTTGCAAAATCTTTAGAACGCTTTAAATTTAAGAATATTTCAATTTTTAAAACCTCAGCATCTTTTTTCTTGGTTAAACTTCCACTTTTTAAAGATTTAGAACAAATCCTTTTATTTGCAGAAAAACAATCTTTTGTGCGGCCAAAGTTTTTAATTAAAGATAAAAATCCTTACCTACGTTTTGGTTTAGCGCCCGTAAATGTATGCAATAAAATAGAAGACTATTTATCCATTATCGATAAAAAATTTGACGAAAAATCTTTTTAAAATATCAATAAATAAAATACTATTAAACTGAATATCAAAAGAATTGAAAAAGGATATTAAAATGGAAAAATCTCATTTTAAGTTCAAAGGTCTCAGTGGACAATTGCTTATATTAACAATAATTCCGATAGTCTTGATTGTTTTGATCAGTGTTTTGGGTTGGCGTGGCATAAAATCACAGAATGATGACTTAAATTACATAGCAAGCCAGAGGATGCAAATCATAAATATAATAAATGATATGCGCTATGGTGTGTCCAATATAGCGCGCTTAATATGGATCGCTAATGCCAATCAAGAAAATAAAGAGGCAAGGGATAAAAAGATTGAGGAAGCACAACAACAGATAAATAAACTTTATAAGCTAAGCGATGATTATATTATACTTAGTAGCAGAGAAGCAAGCAAAGAAAAAATGAGAAAAATAAAAGATTCTTGGAAAGATATAGAAGCTGTTACTTTTAAAAATGTTTCAAGTCTCATGCAACAAGAAAAATTTGATGATGTGCGGAAAATAATGTTGGGAGAATTCTACTTAAAAGTGACACCTGTAATTGCAAATTTAGATGAATTGGAAAGCAGAGCAGTGAGTTTAAATTCTGAATTTGTAGAAAAATCATTAAATGAAGCAGAGAAAACAAAGTTGTTTTCTCTTTTTGCTGGGATTTTCGGAACATTATTTACGATTGTTTTTAGCTTTACTGTTTCTAAGAAACTTTTGAGGACGCTAGTCGTTCTTTCCGATCAAATTGCGCAATCTGGTAAAGATGTTTCACAGGCAAGTACATATTTGTCTTCTGTCAGTTTGCAAGTTTCGTCTGGAACAACAGAAGCGGCTGCCGCTCTCGAACAGACAGTGGCGTCGGTCGAAGAACTCTCGAGCATGGTGAAGTTAAATGCAGAGAATGCTCAACAGGCTGCAAAACTGTCGCAGACAAGTTATAAAACAGCTGAAATGGGTGAAGTTGAAACGCAAAAATTGGCTCGTTCGATGGCAGATATTTCAGAAAGTTCTAAGAAAATAGAAGAGATTACAACTGTAATTGATAACATCGCTTTCCAGACGAATTTACTCGCTTTAAATGCTGCAGTTGAAGCCGCCAGAGCGGGTGAGCAAGGACGTGGATTTGCTGTAGTGGCTGAAGCCGTCAGGAATTTAGCACAAAAAAGTGCTTCTGCGGCAAAGGATATTTCAAATTTAATTAAAGACAGCGTAGATAAGATAAAGAAGGGTGAAGAAATTGCTTCTTCAACAGCTGAAGTTCTAAATAGTATCTTAATTTCAATAAAAAAAGTTTCAGAACTCAATTCGCAAATATCATCTGCATCGCATGAACAGGCCAACGGTATTGTCCAGATCAGCAAAGCAATGAATGAAATCGATTCGTCCACCCAACAAAATGCTTCTGGTTCCGAAAAAGTCGCTTCTATTGCTTCAGAACTAACACAACAGTCACTTTCATTGCAAAACTATGTAAATCAATTGAATATGATGATCCATGGCTTTGCGATGGATATTAAAAGTTCGGGGCAAAATAAATTTTCTGAGGAGCAAGTTTCACTTTCTTAATCTTAATATAGATTTATTTCCATATCTTCTGATAATTTTGTTTTAAAATAGTTACACTTAGGAGATCTTTCAAATTTTAAATGAATCACCAAACACCAACTGCAGCATCTCCTTCAGAGCGTGGATCACTGCTGCCTAAAAAGTGATTATCAGGATCTTTTTGCACTGTTTGCAACGAACCGTAGGGTCTGACTTTCTCAATCTCATGCCCCATCTTTTTTAAAGACTCTAATGTTTCAAATGCAATTCCATCTTCATAAAAAAACTTATCTGGCCATAATTGGCGGTGAAAGCGAGGGTAAGAAGCAAGGGTTGATATATTTTTATTATAATCAATAAATCCAGTAATCATAAGTAATGATTGTGTGATAATACGGCTTCCACCAGGAGCACCCGTTGCAAGAATAGCCTCTTTTTTATCGTTCAATAAAATTGTTGGTGTCATAGAGCTCAATGGTCTTTTTTGAGGTTCAATCGAATTTTTAGGACCTTGAATTAAGCCAAAAGAATTTGCCGCTCCTACTTTTGCAGTGAAATCATCCATTTCATTATTTAAAAGGATTCCTGTTCCTTTAACTGTTTTACCATTTCCATAATAATAGTTTAACGTATATGTATTCGATACCATATTTCCATGCTTATCAACTATTGAATAATGGGTTGTGTTTCCTTCCTGATTGCTTTCGCGGCGGATTCCTTCTTTTTGGACAATTTCAGATGGGGTGTGTTTTTTTAAGTCCATACTCTGAAATATTTGTTTTGCATATTTTTTTGAAGTGAGACGTTCAATTGGATTTTTAACAAAATCAGGATCGCCTAAAGAATTGTTTCGATCATAATAGGCATAATTCATTGCTTCACTTAATATATGAAAATATTCCGCACTGCGAAATGGTATTTTTTTAAAATCGACATTTTCTAATATATTTAAAATCTCGATTAAAGTAACTCCACCTGAGCTGGGAGGAGGAACGGATAAAACTTTAAATCCATTGTAGGTGCCTTCAATCGGCGTCATTTCGATAGCTTTGTATTGCTCAAGATCTTTTAAGGTCATTATTCCTTTATGGGACTGCACATCATCGATTATTTTTTTCGCTATTTTACCTTTATAAAAAGCGTCTGATCCATATAAAGCAATTTCTTCAAGAGTATTTGCTAAATCTTTTTGAATTAAAATTTCCCCAGGTTTGAATGCTTCTTTTTCTTTATTAAAAAATATTTTTGTAGATTCTTCGCTTTTTTGTAAATGTTTTTTATTTTCTGTAAGAGATGTTGAGAGAGCATGAGTGACTAAAATTCCATTGCGTGCTAAATGTATGGCAGGAGCCATGACTTTTTTTAAGGGCATACTTCCGTATTTTGTTAAGGCAGAGTTGAGTCCATAGACTGTTCCAGGGACACCTGCACCGTTATAGCTTGCTGTTATTTCTTCCACATCGACTTTAGCATCTTTATCTAGGAACATGTTTTTGTGAGCAGCGAGAGGGGCTTTTTCTCTATAATTTATTACGACAGCTTTTTTTTCTTTATTGAGCCAAATAAGCATAAATCCACCGCCACCAATATTTCCTGCTTTCGGTAAAGTGACAGCAAGGGCATAGCCAACTGCAACGGCGGCATCGACTGCATTTCCTCCTTGCTTCAATATCTGTGCTCCTACTTCAGATGCAATTTTTTCTTGCGATGCGACCATCCCTTTTTCAGAATATTCTGGTTGGAAAATTTGATAGGATTCTTCAATTGGAAAATTATTTGCCAAGCTTTTAATTTGATAAGGTAAAAGAGAAAAAATAAGAATAAGAGATGCTTTTGTTGTATTTTTAATGTATTTTCTGTGCATAAATAATTGTTACCTTGATAATTGCGAACGAAAAATCAGTAAAATTGAAGTCTATTTTACCTGATTTTATAAATTAATCAATTTAGGTATTATAAAAATTTAAAACATGAAGGGGTCATCTTTTCCAGAATCTTCTATGAGTTTTGCATTTTCGCCATACACAGTTTTGCGGACAATATTTCTCTCATCTGTCGTTGTGAATTTATTTTCGAGCACAGACCAAAATTTGTTAGCCAAATCTTCAGAAAGCTTTTGTTGCGTAATAGAGTCTGAACAATTGGTAAACTCTTCAAAACACTTTATTATATTTTCTAAACTTTGTCTGACACTGTCTTGAAATTGAAGTGCCATTATAACAGGTGCAATCATATTTGCGAGCTCTTTGTCAGATTCAGAAAGTTTTTCAAGTTGCTTTGACAAACCGCTTGTTTTTGCCCCAATTTCTTTGTATCGATCGCTTTCACCTAATTTTTTTGCTGCATCTAAATCACCAGCCGAAGCACTTTCAAATATTTTATCTGCAATTGAATTGGCTTCTGCGGCCATTTTTTCGACTTCTTCATGTTCCTGAGTGCCTTCTTGATACATACTTGTTATCAAACCTTTTACAGTTTGCGCTTGATCTGAAGAAAGACTGGAAACATGTTCCATTTTATTACCTATTTCGAGAGCGGCTTTTTCTGTTTTGACCACCACGTTTTTTAAAATCGTGTCCGTAATTTTTATTAGATCCTTTGCGATCGAAACAAAATTTTCATGAGACAGTTGAAGTTTATTTGTCATATGTTACCTTATCTTCCTTCAAGGAGTGTTAGGGCCATGCGGCTCGTTTGGTTTGCTTGTTGAAGGACACTGGTACCGGATTGAAGTAAGATTGAGTTTCGTGTTAATTCCGAACTCTCTTCTGCTATATCGACATCTTTTATGCGGCTGTTCGCAGCGCTGATATTTTCTACTGTTGTTGCAATATTGTTAATTGTTGAACCGAGTCTGTTTTGGAGTGCTCCCAAATCAGCACGGATAGCACTTACGTAATCGATGGCCGATTCAATAGCCGTAAGAGAATGTTGAGCTCCTTGTTTTGTGTCGAGAGCCAGTTCTGAAACGCCGAGTCTATTTGTTTTTACGTCAGCCTTAAATGAATTGTATTCAAGACGGTCAACACCTAAAATGTTGTCACCTCCTGTGTTGATTTGAATTTCGAGGATACCTCCCGTACCGTCGAGCAACTGTGTTCCATTAAATTCAGTCGCATAAGCAATTCTATCAATTTCATCTTTGAGTGCTTGATATTCGATATCAAGATAGACACGTTCTTTGGGGCCAATTGTGTCAGATGCAGCTTGCACTCCGAGTTCACGCATACGAATGAGCATATTTTGGACTTCATTCATTCCGCCTTCCGCAGTTTGAATAAGACTGATTCCATCATTTGCATTTCGTTGAGCTTGTTGGAGTCCTCTAATTTTTGAGCGTAATTTTTCACTTATTGCAAGGCCTGCGGCATCATCGGCGGCTTTGTTAATTCTAAAGCCCGAGGCTAATCTTTCCAAACTCTGATCCAGCATTTTGCGCGTATTGCGCATGTGTCTCTGGTTTGTAATTGAGGTGACGTTGGTCATTATCCGATAGCCCATAGCCTTCTCCACTTCTTATATATGCAATAGGAATAGGTTCTCTTTTTTTACGCTATCAAAAAATGCTTAATTTGTAAGCGTTTGGTGTCAATTCTGTGGTAGGTATATAACTCCATACAAATTCTATGATTTATTAGGAAAGTCCTATTTTCGTGCTATAATTCATGAAGGTTTCTTCATTCAACTCTTAAATTTTGTTTTTTTCAAAAAGGACACGTGTAATGATCAATGTCGAAAATAATCGTTTTCCGCATAGCGCAGAGTTATTTAGGTTTTGCAAAGAAGTTCTTACAATACGGAAAAGTTCGCCTGAAAAAGTAACTGATCAAGATGTAGGTGCATTGCTTGGCTTTGATCCTGCAGATTGTACACACTGGAAATATGGGCGTAAAAATATTAAATCCATTCAAAATATCAATCAATTGGCGCATGCGCTCGAAATTGATCCGCGAAATTTGATCGATATTTCATTAGGAAAAAACGTTTTATACGATGCTCTTATCGAATATCAGGGCTATGGTGAATTTATATGCACAGATGTAGAGCGAAACATTCTTATGCAAGAAGCAAATCGAATTATTGAACTTGCAAATATTAAATCAGTTCCTGTACTCTTACCGGAGTTGTCTCAAATTTTACCTGATGTAGAATTAAAAGCACAAGAAGGGCAAAAAGAAGTCGTACTTTCTCGTTACGAAAATGGAAAGTGGTATATAACATGGCAAAAAGGAGATCGATTTGGTACAGCATTGAGATTTCTATTAATGCGTGAGTTTGCCTTGGTAATGCTCAACTCTGAGACATTAAAATTGAAACTTCCGCAAGATAAAAATCCAATTTTTGCAAACGCTCTTTCTCTTTTCTTGCTTATGCCGTCGCATTTGTTACAAATTGCTTGTAGTCAATGTGATCCTGCTCGTGACACGATTGAGCAGCTTATGGATCTTTTTTGGATGAGCCGCACACTTGTGAACATTCGGCTTAAAGATTTTCTGATATACAGAAACTAACGGCTCTTTGATTGGTTTTCAGAGCTGTGTTTCTACTCAACTCTTGGAAACAGATATGGATATATTTGCAACTGTCTCACTTGTATTTTCTGGCGTTGTTCTTCTATTATGCGCATGGCTTGTTTTATCGAAACAAAAAGTCTCACTTAAAGTTATTGAACTTAATAATAAGCTCGTGGCACTGGAAGCGCGTGAACTCACACATATTGCACCAAAAGTGATAGCAAATGTAGAGAAAAAAATAGCACCAGCCAAAGCGCAAGTGCATGAACACACTTCAAATCATACTTCCGAATTGCTTGATTTACGTAAGGAAGTCTCAAAATTAAAAGATGAAAACAAAAAAGCAAAAGAAGAATTGCGGAATAAAGAAAAGGAATTAAAAGGACAAGCTGAATCAACCGTAAATAAGCTTTATAGTTTAACTGAAGAAAATACTAAACTCATTGAGCAAATGCGTTCTCTGGATCAGCAATTGAAAGCAGCACTTGATTTCGGTAAAAATAAAGTGTCACTGCAAGATTTTGAAAATAAAATAGTTGAAATAAATGGATTAAGAGATGATCTTTCTAAGGCGAAGCATAAAAATATAGAACTTGAAAAGAGCTTAAAACACAGCACCCATAAACTCTCCACTCATTTAGATAAGCTGAAAAATTTAGAAATAGAACTGCAAAAATGGCAGGAAGCAGCGACGACTTCTGATGGAAAAGCACTTGATGCCTCTGCTTTTTTAAGATGGCACGATCGAGCTGTCACTGGGAGAAAGATGTATCGTCTTATGCGGCAAATGCGAGAACTCTCCGATACCAAAGTCTCCACCTATCAAGAGGGCGTTGTTGCCTTGTCAAAATGGATTTTAGCACAAAAGAACTTGACCCCTCCCTCGCTTTCTGAAAATGAAATACAAGCGGATAGACTTCTAGCAGAAGCTTGGAATGCAATTTTAAACACTGAGACAACGGCAAACAGTTCCTCAGGTGCGAACAGTGCTGCAATGAATTAATCCCTTTGATACAAATAAAAATAAGTTAAATTATCTTCTTATTTTTGTTGTTTAATATAAATATATTGAGTATAAATTTTCGTTTTTTGGTGTGTGTTTTTTGAAAACTTTAATATTGGTGATATTTTCTATATGAAAGATTTTAGTAAAATAGGTTTTAGCAGTCGTTCCACTTCAAGCAGAGCAGACAAGCGTGGCGGCTTTTCCGATAAAACCTATAGACGTGAGAGAGATCCGCGTTCCCCGCGAGACAATCGCTCAGAACGAGGAAGTGATCGCAGCTCGGATATTCAACCTGTTCGACTTATTACAACGAAATCAGGTGTTTCTGAGCGAGTCATGCATGAAGAACAGTGTCGGGTTCTTGAAAAGTGCGGATCATGCCCTACTCTCGATATTTCATATAAAAGCCAATTGATGCAAAAAACAGCAGACCTTAAGTCTCGGGTGCAAAAAGCAGGCTCTGATTTCTCTACTGTCGTTATCAAAGATTGTGTCGAGTCAGAAGATCGTCTGGGATATAGACACAATGTTAAGCTCGTTGTTTCGGAACGAATGAGTTTTGGTGGACGCTCTTCGCAAAAAGAAGGGACTAAGAGATGGATAGACCTTGGTTTTTATAGGCAATCCTTAAATGAAGTGGTTGATATTGGTCGTTGTCCAATTCAATCAAATACAATGAACGACATCATGGGTTGGTTGCGCACAGGTATCCGTCTCCACAATGTAAGCGTTTATACACTTAAAAATAAGACAGGTCTTTTACAAAATGTTGTAATAAGAACTTCAAGACACACACGCCAAGCAATTTTAATATTTATCGTAACAAAAGCAGATTTAGCAACTTTGCGTCCATTGGCGAGAGACATTGCTGAAAAGTATATGAATGTTCAAGGCATCTATATGCAAGTTGTCACACCAGGTCGCAGTGCTCAAAATGAAGATGAAAAAATAAATGACAATTTAACCCTTATTGTTGGGCAGGATCTACTTGAAGAAAAATTCGGCAATTTTGTATTTAAGTTTTCTGCCGCAAGTTTTATGTCTATAAATCCTATAATCACCAATCGGATTTACTCACGTATTGAAGAATTGCTTGAGTTAACAGGGAAAGAAACAGTCGTTGACCTTTATTCTGGTGCAGGTGGAATTTCTTTGACACTTGCTCAGTCAGCCCGTGAAGTTATAGGAATTGATCATTCAACTTCTTCTATTAAAGATGCATTGAGAAATGCAAAAATAAATGAAGTAAAAAATGTTGATTTTTATGAAGGTAAAGTCGATGAAGTTTTACAGAAGTTAAATGCAGAAAAAAGATTGCAAAAAGCAGACGTGGTTATATTAAATCCAGCTCGTTCTGGCTGTGAAGGAAAAACAATAGAACATGCTGTTGCGCTGGAACCTAAAACAATTGTTTATTTATCTACATTTTTTGATATTCTTTTTAGAGATTTAAAATCCTTTAAAAAAGCGGGTTATGAACCAACAATTTTTGAACCATTTGATACAGCTCCAGGAACTAACAATTATGAAGTTCTTTGTTATTTAACAAAAAAATAATTCTCAAATTCTTTTTTATTTTACAAAAAAACTCAATCTAAATTCAAAGCTGAATTATTTTCTTTAGAAGATGTTTTATCTGTGAAATTGTTTCTTATATTTTTCATTTGTGAAATATTTTCTATAGAATTAAATAGAGATTGAATTGCTTGACTCACTGCGTGTTCAGGATGCCCAATTACGATCGGTTTAATTTCTGAATGGGATTCTCTTATTTTTACACTTGATGGAATATATGGCTCCAATATTTGGAATCCAATCTTTTGTAGTTCTTGAATAATACCAATAGAATGTTTTGTGCCTTTTTGAAATTGGTTGACTACAATTCCTAAAACTTTTAGGTTGGGATTGTGATCCTGTCTAACTTCTTCGATGGTATTTTTTATTTCTGTTGCTGCACGAATGCTAAAGGCATCGCAGTCTATAGGAATAATAATTTCGGTTGCTGCTATTAAACATGCAAGACTGAAAAAATCATTAGCAGGTGGTGGATCAAGATAGACCTGTTCATATGTGTTATTTTTAAGGCCTTCACGTAATTTCATTATTTTATGTTTATTTTCCAGTTTCGTTCTTAAATCTTCGAGTTCACGATTGCTTGCAACAAGATGCAAATTGGGTATTTTCGTATTCAATGTAATATACTCAAAAATAGATTGTCGAAATATATTTAAATGTAAACAACTTTCATAATAATCGGCCAAAGTACTATCTGGATACTTATCGTTACCTAAAATATAGGAACTTGCATTCCCTTGTGGATCGGAATCGATTAAGAGTGTTCTTTTGCCAGATTTTGCGGCACAAGCTGCTAAGTTAACAGCAAGTGTTGTTTTACCAACTCCACCTTTTTGATTGTATATTACCCTTATAATCTGTGTCATTTTATCCCCTTAATCAAACCATATGCTCCGTCTATTTTTTAATTTATCGACAATGGTGTCTTGAATTTGTTCTTTTACCATTCTACTCATTTTATAAACTAAAACACGATCTTTTTCGGCTCCAGGCCCGAAATTTGTAAAATCGATTGCTGGTAGAATATGTATGCTCCATTTGCTGGGTAGAGGAATGGCTCCTAACGGGCCGAGCCAAGGAAAAGTCCAAGTAATGGGTGTGTAAGGAAGTCCAAGCATTTTAGAAATAGCTGTTTCTTTAGCAATCATAGGATGAATTTCCTCTGGTCCTATAAAAGCAATTGGTATGAGAGGCGAGCGTGTGCGCAGACAAAGGCGAATGAAACCACCTCTGCCAAAACGCGCTAAATGATATTTATCGCGATATAATTTCCCAAGTCCTTTCACTCCTTCTGGGAAAACAACCACAGGGTGATTGTTTTCAAGCAGTTGCTGAGCATTATCTTGGCTGGCTCTCACACCGCCAAAGCGATTCATGAGTGAGCCTAAAAATGGGAAATGAAATAAGAAATCCTCAACCATAAAACGAAGATCTCTATGCATATGGTGCTCTCTCTGGATCGCAATTTTGAGCATGGTGGCATCGTAGGGGAGGCCGCCTGAGTGGTTGCCGACGAGAAGTGCTGGGCCATCGGCTGGAATATTCGATATCCCATATGTTTCAACTCGCCAGTATTTTACGTAGAAGAAATTCAGCAATGGACTGACAAATTTGTCGAAAATAGGGTCGTATCCAAAGGGATCGACTTCTTCACTGCGCAATCTTAAGGAAAAATCATGATATTTTCTGCGTAAATTAAATGGATTTAAGCCCGTAAAAAATTCATCAGCTGCAGGCTCAAGTGGATTGCTATCACTTGTTGTGAATGTTTTTTCAATTTCTTGGCGAAATTCCTGCATTTTACCAATAACACTTTGCAGCTCTTCTTTTGTGGCGAATTTTTCTTGGTTGTCGGAAAACTTATTTTGCAAATCTTTTTCGATTCTATTAAATTGCTCTATAAGCATTCTTCTTATATTAAAAACTTGATTAGAAAAATTAGTAAGTGTGTCACTATTTATATTATTTTTTTCTTTTCGAGCTGCGTTGCTATTCATATGCGTGTTACCTTTTTAGTAAATTCTTTGAAAGCCTTGTGATGTTGCGTATTCTTCATCTTCGCCCAAAGTAGATGAAGGAACAGAAAAACCTATTTGTCTCAAACGGTTTGCTTCAATCATGGACTTAAGAGCTTGTCGACTCGAATATTTTGCAACAAAGCCCAATTCTTTTTCTGCTTTCTTACCATCGGCGACACACAAAAATTGAAAGAAAGGCACGATTTCAGCAGGCAATTCCCAAATTCTTGAAGAATAACCTGCTGAAAAGAATGTTTTACACACCGCCGAAAAAAACGGCACTGGAATTTTACCTGACATATGTATACCTGTACTAAGAGGGAGAACGCCTCTTCCTACGATATTAAAAACACCTCGAATGTTGTTCGTTAAGGCTAAAATTTGAGCTCGCACAGCATCATCTTCATGGATAAATTGGACAAGAGGATCGTATCCAAGCACTTTTGGGACAATCCCTGTCATAAAGTAACGAGCGCGGATATTGGTTGAGTTTGGTCCTAAAATAGGGGCAAATCTTAAGAGAGAAACAGCACAGTTTGGATAGTTAATGGTAAAATCTTCTAATTGCTTTTCGACGTCGACGCGGGTTTTTACGAAAGAAGGTCCTTGCATTTTTAATTCATAATTTTCATGAATAAAATTTGGATTTTTTGGATGAGCGCCATAAACAAAAGTTGCGCTGTGCACAACAAGTTTCTGAATTTGTGCCTCCGCAACTGCATTTAATATGTGAAAGGTTCCTATGGATTCAACTTCGTGATGATAACTTTTTTTTCGTGTGGGGCCAGAGAAAAGCGCGCCATGAATAAAAGCTGTTACGTTATTTTGCAATAATGTAGATGCAATTTCAGCGCTTGCTTCATCTTTTGTGAGATCCACACGATGAAATATGAATTTACTCGATGCAATTGAAGGGGAATGGATATCAAAAATATGAACTTCTTTAACTGTTGAAAGCTCAGCTAAACGTTTTAAGACCAGAGTCGTTAAAAAACTCGATGCACCTGTTAAGCCGATTCGCTCGTGTATTTGTATATTTTCCATACCTTGTCAGCCTATTTCTCTTTCTTGTTGAAGCTTAGAGTTTTTTCACCTATACCACGCATTGTTTGTAAAAGAGATCTCAAAGAGGAATGCTGTGCTATCGACACCGAATAAAAATATTATAAACAACAATTCCATAGGCTTGGCACCAATGGAAGGTGTGACCTGCCTAGCCACTCGTCTTTGGTTTTCACAAACATCTCAGCCAGATTTTGCTGTGACACCTTTTTTACGTGTCACTCGAGACTACCCTTGGAAACGGGTTGCTTCAACGTATGCAGCAGAAATTTTTGACCTAAAAAATTGTTTCAACTATGCACTCATTCCTCAGCTGATGGGCACTGCGCCAGAAGATTTAGAGCGGATTGCGGCTCCTCTGTTAAGGGCAACTTCCTTTGTTGATATCAATTGTGGCTGTCCTTCGCCAAAAGTTGTTGGCAGCCATGCGGGCAGTGGTTTATTAGAAAAGACTGAAGTTTTTTATAATTTCCTTCATGGTTTAGAAAACCTTCTTGGAGCTCAAAAATTCAGTATAAAAATGAGATCTGGCTTTTCTTCGGATGATGAATTTCCAGAATTATTAAAGATAGTAGCTGATGCAAAATTATCTCAATTGACCTTACATGCACGCACCCGCAAAGATCGTTACACAGGCAAAGCCCGATGGAGCTTAATTGATGAAGCAGCAAAAAAATTAGACTTTCCCGTAGTAGGTTCTGGGGATATTACAGATTTAGGTAGTTTTAAATATTTGCGTGAACAAGCTCCAGAAGTCAATAAGTTTATTGTTGGGCGGGGAGCTCTGCGTAACCCATGGATATTTATGGAGTTAAGAGAAGGGCATGCAATTTCAATTTCAAGTTATGCTCTTTTAAAATCTCTCGCTTGCTTTGCTCTTTTGCAAGAAATATTAGCATGCAACAGTCATAAATTGATAAATTTAATTGAACGGGGTGATTTTTTATCAACATGTGGTACAAAAGAAGAGGATTGGGAGAATTTGTATAGCAAATTGTCGCAAGCTGTCTTTGATGATTATATTTCAATAGATAAACTTCATGTTGAACGAGCGAGTTTTGCGAGAGTAAAAATGATTTGGAATTCGCTAAGAAGTTCTTTGCCCGAAAAGTTTATGGAACCCACTTTGCTGAGAACGGCCTGTTTTTCTGATTTCTCCTGTAGTTTTATGAGTTTGTGTGAGAATAAAAATATCCTTTTGCCTCTTGAATATAAAGAACAGTATGATTGGATCTACTCTGGAGCAAAGAATAATGAACGAGATAAGTAATAAAGAGAAAAATAAAGATAATAAGCATGAAATAATCGGCAAAAATATCCGGCAAGACGATGCAATAAATTTATGGAACCAATATCAGAAGCAATTGAATAAGAAAAAAATGGGATCTGCAATATTTATATCTATAGTGCTTTTTATTGTTATATTACTAGTATTTATTGGACTTTATATTGTTATGTCGACACATGCACCTCTGAGCGGTTCGTAATTTTGACCTCATACACTATTGATTTATTAATTCTCTACCGATAAGATTATTGTAAGTTTAGAGTCATATAAAAATAAATGTTTTCATCATTTTATATATCATTAAAATGATCAGAAAGTGGCGAGTCTGATTGTTTTTTTCAATATAATCAGGATGGTTTATGGGCAGTTTTGAAAGAAAAGTGCTTGTTCTTGATGCGCGTTTTGAACCTGTGAAAGTCGTCACAATGGAAGCTGGATTTGTTCTTATGTATGCGGGCAGAGTTTCAGTTATCCTCGAATCCGATCGAGTTATTCACGGTGTTTCTCGGACGTGGAAAGTTCCTTGGATTGTTCGTCTCGAGGGATGTAGACCGCGCACAAAAAGATTGAATGGTCCACGATTTTCAAGGCAAAATATTTATTTAAGGGATGGATTTCGTTGTCAATATTGCAATTGGAGCGGTCCATGCTCGAATTTAACTCTCGATCATCTTATTCCATCGGCAAAGGGTGGAAAAACAACTTGGGAGAATATCGTAACAGCATGCAAAACATGTAATATGAAAAAAGGTGCAAAAACGATTGAAGAACTTGGAATTCGTTTGCAGAGACCCCCTTCAAGACCGCATTTGCATCCGACTGCACTTTTCCCATTGCGTTATGGTTTGACTACAAAAAATTCACCAGTTGTTTGGGTTCCCTATCTTGACCTGTCTGTTGCAGATAGGGCTTTTGCCGTGGGGTTTGATTCATCCCCTGTCTTTATACCCGCATTTCAACACGGTATGGGGATTCAATTTTAAATTATTTTATTATAAATCATTAAAAAATGTATGAGTAAAAAGTGTTTAATAAATATTCATTTCTATACGATCCCAAATAAAAATAAGTTTCAAAATTTATTTATTAATTATTAAAAATTTGCTTCTTTTCATTTTTTTAATTATAAAATAATGTACCAAATAATTATTTGGAGATAAATTATGCATTTATTTCAAGATTGTTTTACCGAAGTCAATAGATATAAAACGCGTTATTGGTCGGTAGGTGAAGGATCTTCTGTTATTTTATTGCTACATGGATTTGCTTTATCGGTTGAATTTTGGAGCGAAAATATTTTAGAGTTTTCCAAGAATCATAAGGTTATTGCTCTTGATTTACTTGGATTTGGTTTAACAGATAAACCAAAAACAAAACCACAATTAGAAGAACACCCTAGATTTGTTTTTGAGTTTTTGCAAAAATTAAGTATTAAAAAAGTAAAAGTTGTAGGGCACTCAATGGGTGGACTTATTGCAATTAAATTTGCCCAAATGCATCCAGAAATGGTAGAAAGTTTAGTCCTTGTTGGAAGCGCAGGATTTAAGCGAGAAATTCCACTTCATTTTTCTATATTATCTCTTCCTTTTGTTGGTGAAATTTTGGTAAAGCCTAATAAAAGAGGCTTAGCCAGTGCATTGCGGCGGAATACATTTGACAAAAATATTATTAAAAAAGACAAAATAGATTTATTGTATAATATGTCACTTCATCCGCAAATGGGTAAAACTTTATTGTGGATAAATAGAAGCGCTATCAATCTTTTTGGTTTTAAAAATAAAATAATAAAAACAATTAAAAAAGAAATTCATAAATTACATATGCCGGTTTTAATAATATGGGGCAGAGAAGACTCCATAATTTATGTGAGCCATGCACAAGCAGGACAAGAGCTAATCAAGCATGCTCAAGTCGTTATTTTTGAAAACTGCGGGCATTTACCGCAGATTGAGCATCCAAAAAAATTCAACGACCTAGTACTTGATTTTTTTTCATAGACTAAATCAAGTTTAACGTAATGATATTTAAGAGATGTTAGCTCCCTCCATAGACTATACGCTATTTTAAAAGTTGACAAGAAGTGTATAAAAGGATTCTATGGCCACTTGTTTTGGCTAGTCATCCAGTTCTTTGGAGATTTTATCATGTCTGCTCAAGTTAGATCGGTTGCAAAAATCAAAATATTTATAGCGGGTTTTGCAGCATTTGCAATGTTTTTTGGTTCTGGAAATCTTGTATTTCCACTTCTGTTAGGAAGTAAAAGTCCAACTAATTGGTTTTATTCATCATTAGGCCTTGCAATTACGGGAGTCTTTGTTCCATTTTTAGGTCTCGTTGCAATGACATGTTTAAAAGGCTCGCAAGATGCATTTTTTCGTTGGCTTGGAAGGATTGCAGGATGGATTATTCCCTTTTTAATTCTCTTACTCATAGGCCCATTTGGAGTCATTCCTCGCTGTATTGCAGTGGGCTATGGTGCATGGCAATCCTTTTCAGAACAAACCCCTCTTTGGTTATTTACCTTGGGTTGTGTCGGAATAATCTGGATAGCAACCTATAGTAATTGCAAAATAGTTGATGTTATAGGAAAATATTTTACCCCATTTAAATTGGGAGCTTTGGCACTTGTCATTGGTGGTTCGTTTTATTTTGCCATAACTTCGCAGCAGGGTATAGTAAGCAGTTCTGCAGCAGTATCACCTGCAACTTCATTTAAGGAAAGCTTTTTTGAAGGCTATCACACGATGGATCTTATGGCTGCACTCTTTTTTGGCGTAAGTTTAGTTCATTATTTTAAAGCAAAAGAAAATGATGTCATTCCATTTAAACCAACATTAATAGCTATGGCAATTGGAATGTTTTTATTATTTATTGTTTATATGGCACTTGTTTATTTAGGTGCTGCATACTCAGCACAAATAACTCATCTCCCTGCTACACAAATGCTGCCAGAAATTGCCAGTATTGCTTTGGGTGAAACTTCAGATTATTTAATTTCATTTACATTGGTTGTTTCTTGTTTAACAACGGCTGTTGCATTGACAGCAGTGTCAGTCGATTTTATTTGTGAAAAAGTTGCTTTTTTAAGACAAAAACGTCAACTCACTCTAGCTTTAAGTTTAATTATTACATTTATTATAGCGTTGACTGGATTTACAGGAATTATGTCTCTCATGGCGCCTATATTAACTTGGTTATATCCTTTTGTTATTGGCCTTACAATATTAAATATCGCAGTTCATTTTTATAAAAGAAGAAAATCTTCAAAATTAGATCAAAATGGTAAAAAAGCAGCTTGAAGTTTTCTATATCTAATTTTTCATGAGCACGCCAATAAAAGCCAAGCTAAATGTAAAAATTTTACTTGGCTTTTATGTGGGACTAAAAACATTTTATATTTATAATTAAACTTGTGATAGTGCATAATGCTTAAATCAAATAAATGAGTTAAGACGATTTATAAACATTATTATTAAATTAAAGACTTTCTTGACAAGGTTAATGAATTGCTTTAATAATCGTTTTCAGCATGAAATGCTATTTATTATTGATGAAATAAAATAGCATAAAAATAATTTTGTTACGGCACTCTGTGTCTGAGAATTTTAATTTTTATTATTCTAATGTTTTACAATGACTGGGGTAAATAGTCTTTCATGCTTTTTTTGTTGTCTTTTGTAGTTTATAATGGAAAAAATATCATATCATATCTAATTTAGTGCAATTAAAAAATATTTTCAGTAAACATTTTATTAAGAATTCTATAACTTAAAACAGAACTGATATAATGCTCTGATTTTTTCAGTTCTGGAAAAAGTAAGTTAAAATAAAACATGAGTTCATTGATTTTTATCTGCCCTCTGTTCGATAGACTTTGAAAATCAGGATTTGCTTGAATAGTAGCTTCATGCCAAAACTTTATTTCCTGTCTTAGTTTTGCATTTAAGTCCAATCGCTGCAATTCAATAATTTTTTTGCTAAGCAAAATGCTTCCTTCTTTTTTAAGTATTTCTAAGAGATGTCTAGAAAAAATATCTAAGTTGTTTTCATCAAAATGATTTTCAGCCCATAACTGTATAGAAAAGCGATCGAGCAAAGGTCCGCTGAGTTTTTGCAAATACTTTTTGCTGTCACTTGGATTGCAACGGCAGGGTCGCTTGCGTGAGAAAAGATAACCGCACCCACAGGGGTTGGTCGTGGCACACAGTTGAAATTTTGCTGGATAGGTGATTTGGCCACCTGAGCGCGCAAGACTCACTTGACCTGAGTCAAGAGGTTCTCTAAGAGATTCTAGGCTTGTTCGAGAAAACTCTGCCAATTCATCCAGGAACAAGATGCCATGGTGGGCGAGCGAAGCTTCACCGGGTTTGAGCGTTTGTCCGCCAACGAGGGCTGCAGAGCTTGCAGAGTGATGAGGCGCACGAAAGGGTCTTTCGTTTTGAATTCCGCAAGGGTGAATGAGTTTGACTTCAATTTTTTCTTTTTCACTGAGTGGGGGAAGAAAGTGAATAATTTTATCGATTGAAAAACTCTTTCCCACCCCAGGTTCGCCTGCAATGAGAATATGCGATCGGCTTAAGGCTGCAATGAGAATGGCAACGCAAATTTTAGGATTTTTTGCTAAGATTTTAATATTATTGGATACCTCTTGCTCATTCATAAATGTGGAATCGTATGTTTGTTGATATTTTGAAAGGGGTTGAAATGGAGCTCGCTTTTTTATGCTTCCTAATTCGCTTATTTTTCGGGCAGAAATCCACTCACTGAGCGATGCATAGAACTCTAAATTGTGTGCAGGCGTAAACAATTGGTTTTCTAGCTTTGCATATGGCAAACAAAATATGGCTTCTTCTTTTTGCATGGAATGAAGTGCTGCAAAATAGACCAAAGGATTTTCTATTGCTTTTATTTGTCCTGAAAGTGATATTTCCCCAGCAAGATACTCCTTGACTGGGGGTAAAAGTTTTGCGCCTTTTTTATTTTCTTGAAACAAAGCATAAATAATAGAAGTAGCGACTGCGAAATCCAATTGACATGTAGGTGTGCGTGAAAGTTTTAGGGAATCGGAAGGAGTGATATTCACAACCACTCTGCGTGCAGGAATAGGTATTCCGATACACTCCAATGCTGAGCGAATGCGCTCACGCATATCTCTTGTAATTTCAGGGCTGAGCCCTAAAATATTGAGGCCTGAAAATCCGCTGCCAACAACTGTTTCTATTTCGACATGAATGACTTTAACTCCAACAAGTGTGCATGAATATGTTTTAGCCAATGAAAACCTCTTGAATAATATATATTTTAATTAAATGAAGCTGATAAGAAAATCAGTCTAAAAATAAAATTTAACACTCTTGAGGCAATTAAAATAAGCCGATCATTTTTTGTGCAGACAAAATAAAATTGAACAATTTTTTATTTTTAATTTAATAGTAAAAAACCGATAAATTTTTAAAATATTCAAATTTGGTAAGTTATTAAAAAATAATTGAGAATCATTCTCAATAATAATGTCATATTTTCGTCAGCTATGACAATAATAAGTCAAACATAATTTCCCAGTTACCTTGAAATAAATTTTTAAATAATTAAATATAATATCGATATTGTATTTTTCTTTTTATTATTTAAAAAGAGTTGTAGGAGTTGAGGATGAGTTTAGAACGGTTTCGATACAATGATGATATTGTTAAGAAGTTTATAATAGCGACAATCATATGGGGGATTGTCGGAATGTTGGTTGGAGTTATAATTGCTATCCAACTTTTTTTCCGACCATTTAATTTTGACTTACCATGGCTAACGTTCGGCAGATTGCGGCCTCTCCATACGAACGCAATTATTTTTGCTTTCTGTTTAAATGGTGTTTTTGCAGGAATATATCACTC
Source organism: Fluviispira sanaruensis (assembly GCF_004295685.1). Taxonomy (NCBI): domain Bacteria; kingdom Pseudomonadati; phylum Bdellovibrionota; class Oligoflexia; order Silvanigrellales; family Silvanigrellaceae; genus Fluviispira; species Fluviispira sanaruensis. The sequence continues at coordinate 2,437,879 of NZ_AP019368.1, read as the reverse complement.
ATCTCAGCGTCTGTTAAAAACGAGAATGTATAGCGATTTTTTATCAAAAGTACATTTTTGGGGCTGGCAGCTCATTATAGTGTTAGCAGCGATCACTCTACCTCTGGGACTCAGCACTTCAAAAGAATATGCTGAACTTGAATGGCCAATTGCAATTTTAATAACTCTTGTTTGGGTTGTTTTTGCCATTAATTATTTCATGACAATTGCAGTGCGCCGTGAAAAAGTATTGTATGTTTCTATCTGGTTTTATATTGCAACTATCATTTCAATCGCATTATTGCATATTGTAAATCATATATCTTTGCCAGTTTCACTTTTTAAGAGCTATTCAGCCTATTCTGGTGTGCGTGATGCCCTCGTGCAATGGTGGTATGGGCACAATGCCGTTGCCTTTGTTTTAACCACGCCTTTCTTAGGAATGGGTTATTATTACATTCCAAAATTAGTCAATCGTCCTATTTATTCTTATCGTCTTTCTATACTTCACTTTTGGTCGCTTATATTTATTTATATGTGGGCAGGTCCGCACCATCTTCAGTACACAGCTCTACCAGAATGGTTGCAATCTTTGGGCGTTGTTTTTTCAGTTATGCTCATCGCTCCATCATGGGGGGGAGGGATTAACTTTATTTTAACGATTAAAAGCGCTTGGAAAGAAATGAAGGATCATCCTTCCATAAAATTCTTTTTAGCTGCGATTATATTTTATCTCATCGCTACCTTAGAAGGTCCTATACTTTCTTTTAAAGACATAAATCGTGTTGCTCATTACACCGATTGGATTATAGCCCATGTGCATGGAGGCGCTTTAGGATGGAATGGTTACCTTATTTTTGCCATGCTTTATTGGCTAGTGCCTAATATTTATAAAACAACTCTTTATCGTAAAGAATTAGCAAATGTACATTTTTGGGTTTCATTAATTGGTATACTTGTTTATACTATACCTATGTGGATTGCTGGTGCTTATTTGGGTATTGTTAGAGAAAGTATTACAGACGGTGTGTTAACTTATCCAAATTATATGGAAATGGCTAAAACTATTTTACCTTATCATTATATTCGAGCTATCGGTGGTAGTTTATACTTAATTGGTTTTATCATTGGTGCATATATTTTATTTAAGACAATCCGCTTGGCAGGTAAGGTACCAGATACTGAAGCAGAAGCTGCACCTTTTTCAAATATCGAGCACAATAAAACTACATTTGGTTCATTACAAAAGGCAGCAGAAAATTTAGGTCTCGTTATGGGAATGCTCTCTTTAATCGCTGTTTCAGTTGGTGGAATTATTCAAATCCTGCCGATTCTAATTTCCCATTCAACCGAAGAAAGAATTCCTACTCTTAAGCCTTATTCTCCTCTCGAGCTTGAAGGCCGCGATATCTATATTCGTGAAGGTTGTAGCAATTGTCATTCGCAAATGGTCAGAACATTTAAAGAAGAAGTTATGCGCTATGGTCCTTATTCAAAGGCGGGTGAATTTGAATATGATTTCCCACACCTATGGGGATCTAAGCAAACAGGCCCTGATTTACACAGACTGGGTAAAAAATATGGTGATTTGTGGCATTATAATCATATGATGGATCCAACCACAATGACTCCTGACAGCACCATGCCTAAATACGATTGGCTGGCAAAAGACCTCTTAAATACTTCATACACAAGCGATAAATTGAAAGTCATGGCAAAATTGGGCGTTCCCTATTCTGCTGAAGAAATCGAAAATGCCAATGCGCTGTTAAATAAACAAGCAGAAGAAATCCAAAAAGGTCTTGTCTCTCAAGGCGTAAATATCAGTTCACAATCCGAAATGATTGCGCTGATTGCATATCTGCAAAGGCTTGGTGTCGACGGAAATACATTTGAACAATCCCAAAAAAATAAAGAGGAAAGTAAAAAATGATACGTGAGCTTGCCTCGGATCATTCAGATGTATTTCTCACTGCAATTGTATTTGGGGGAACATTTTTACTTTATATAATTTGGATGATTTGGATTTCAATTTTAAGTAAAAAATATATAAAACATTGTGGAGATTTGCCAAAAAATGACGACTGAGAATGAAGATAAAAAAAATAAAAAAGAAGTAAAATTTTTAGAACATGATTTCGATGGAATTAAAGAACTCGACAATCCAATTCCGCTCTGGTTCCATTGCTTATTTTTCGGCACCATTTTTTTTGCTGCCGCTTATTTATTATATTATCAGATATATAAAGGTGGTGGCACTATTAAAAAAGAATATCTCATATCGATGGGACAAGAAAGCCCTGGAAAATCTGGTGGGGAAGCGCCATTTGATTATAAAAATTTTCTACAGGACGCTGATAAAATTGCGAATGGAAAAAAAATATATGCCTCAAATTGTGCTTCTTGTCATGGTATGAACGGGCAAGGTACTGTTGGTCCAAATCTGACTGATGATTATTGGGTTGCGGGCGATACTTTTGCTGATGTACAAAAGATTATAGAAGAGGGTGAACCTGCAAAGGGTATGCCAGGCTGGAAAACAATATTAGGCGATAAAAAAATTCAAGACCTCGTCCTTTATATTGCATCCATTCAAGGAACAAATCCTCCAGGGGCAAAAAAGCCTGAAGGGAAACCTGGTAAATTGCATTAATGGCAATTTATTTTATGTTCGGTGGACTGCTCATGTGTATGATTAAAGAAGTCGCTAAAAACACCTCCTCGCATGAGTGCAAAAATAGCAACAATTAAAAGTAATAATATTGAAACATATTTTGCAATATGTTCATTTTTTCGAGTCAGGAAAATAAAGACTCCTTTACCACCAATGAGTACAGGAGAAGTTACGATTGAAAAAATAAGCATTCCTAGACCACTGATAACAGGGTTTGCATATGAAATACACATAAGAATGGCAGTATATAAAAACCCACACGGTAACAGAGCTGTGACAATTCCAAGAGTTGCTGAATAGGATAAGGGGGAGTATTTCATCAAATTATTTAAGATTTTTTGTGAAATCATAGATTGATTGAGTGATGATTTTTTAAGAAGGTAACAGATTTGAAGTATAGAGACGATTGCAACTATCCAAGCGATTTTTCTAGCAGATAAACCTAAAAACTTTTCAAAAAATAACGAACCAAAAAATCCAGATAAAACACCGATAGTTGTGTAAGAAAACAACCGAAACATGAAGTATTGCCAGGTCTTTTTATGACAGGTGGCAACCATTGGAGAACACATTCCTAGGCAGTGGAGCGATCCGGAAAAGCCGAAGATGGCGACCGATGATAAAGGAACTAAAATGTCTAAAAATTCACTCATAAAAAAAGACTCCCAATATGAACAAAACAATATATTAATAACACAAAATAGAAGTGATCAAGAAATAAATTTAGAAAATAAAATGCCTGAATTTTGTCTTCACTGCCAAAATTCTTTGGACAAAAAAAGAGTAAATTATTCTTTCTGTTGTAAGGGATGCTATTCGGTTTTTTATTTTTTAAAAGCGCAAGATTTAAATAAATATTATGAAATAATGAAGCTGGTTGGTGAGCAACCTGCGCAAGCGCAAGATTATAATGAGGCACATTTCTCGATTTTTCGCGATAATAATTTAAATACTATTTTTAAATTCAAAGAGGATAAATGGGCATTTTTTGTCCCAGAAATTAAGTGTGCAGCCTGTATCTGGTTAATAGAGAAAATTCTTTCAAGAGATTCTAATATCACTGAAATTTCAGTTAATTTAATTGATAGAACAGTGAGTTTTTCTTTTATAAATAAAGATGAAAAGTCTCTCGAAAAAGCTGCTCGTATGTTAATCTCTGCAGGTTATGATGTATTACCGCTTCCTTTCTTATCTTCGAAGGAGTTTCGATCCAAGTATGAAAAAGAACGGATAAAAGATATTGCAATATCTGGATTCGCCTTTGGCAATGTCATGATTTTTGCAGTGAGTTCTTATTTGGGAGCATATTTCGGTATTGATAATAATATCAATAAACTTTTTATTGTTTTGAGTATGATCATATCTGTTCCTACCGTTGTCTATGCAGGAAGAAGTTTCTTTTATAATTCTTACAGAGCGTTTAAAAATAAGCTTGTGCATATTGATATGACAATTTCTTTTGCACTTATTGTTTCTTTATTTGTGAGTATTTATGAAACTATACTAGATTCTGGTAAAGTTTATTATGATACAATTACTGGCTTGATTTTTTTATTACTTGTTGGTCGTTATTTCCATGAAAAATCCTTAAATAAAGCAAAAGAACTGGGTGAGTCAATTAAAAATATTTTACCTATAGAAGCTTATTCAATAAAAAAAGGTGATATATTTATTGTACCAGTTGGTAAAGAATTTCTTGCTGATGGGAGAATTATTGAAGGAGAAACCGAAGTCAATGAAGCATCATTAACAGGTGAAGAGTTTCCTATTTTTAAATGCGTATCAGATCATGTTCTTGCGGGTTCACAAAATATTTTAAAACCAGTTAAAGTGGTTGCAGAAAAAACAGGATCTGAAACTTGGATTTCATCCCTCGAGAATTTAATTCAAACTGCAAAATCAAGAAAATCGCAAATAGAATCTGCAATGGAAAAAATTCTTCCCTATTTTACATATTTAACAATATTAACAGCTGTTTTGGCATTTATTGTCTGGTTTTTTATTGATAAAACAAAAGCCTTAGATGTTTTTGTTGCTATTCTCATTATTTCCTGTCCCTGTGCATTGGCTTTGGCAACTCCGCTCACAATGTCTTCTGCATTAAAAAAACTCTGGGAAAAAGGTGTGATTGTAAAAAGTTCAGAAACACTCGAAACAATTGCCAAAATTGATACGGTTATATTTGACAAAACAGGTACTTTAACTGAAGGCAATTTAACCATTAAGAATCACTTTTTTCTGCAGGGAAGTTTACCTGAAATTACAGAGAAATATGTTTTAAATATTATAGCGCATGTGGCGAAGAATTCTTTACATCTTGTCTCAAAAGCAATCGCCCAAAATTATTTAACAAATGATTTGCAAATTCAATTGATTCATATCGAAGAGTTTGCTGGGAAAGGGATTCAAGCATTTGCAGACGGAAAAGAAATAAGAATTGGCAAACAAAATTTTGTTGGCTATGAGGATTTAACTGAATCAGATGATTATTGTGCTTATGCAAAATATGATAATTTAATTGTAAAATTTGTTTTGTCAGAAACGATTAGAGCTGATGGAAAAGAATTTATTCAATTCTTAAAAAGAAAAAATATTGAATCTTATATTTTATCGGGTGACAGAAAGAAATCTGTGCAAAAAATAGCATCTTCTTTGCTGATTAAACCAGAAAATTGTTATTCAACTCTCTTACCTAATGAAAAACTCGAGTTTTTAGAGCACTTACAAAAAGCAAAGAAATGTGTTTTGGCGATTGGTGATGGTGTTAATGATGCTGCAATGTTAGCCAAAGCGCATGTGGGTATTGCCGCTCATGGAGGGGTCGACGTGGCTCTGCATTCTGCAGATATTTTTTTACGCAAGCATGAAATGAGCTTATTAAAAAAGACTTTTGAGTATTGCAAATACATAAAACAGACTTTAATAATTTTATTTACAGTTAGTTTATATTATAATATAATTGTAGTTATCTTAGCCGCATTTGGATATGTCAATCCATTATTTGCGGCATTATTTATGCCATTTTCTTCTTTAACGGTTTACCTAATTGTTTTTTTTCGTAAAGGAGATAAAATATGGCAATCATAATGTATTTAGCAATATTTATGCTTATAATTGGCGGAGCTTTTTTAATTATTTTTCTTTTTGCAGTTAAAAATGGTCAATTTGAAGATTTGAAAACACCCGCACATAAAATCTTACTGGACGATTCTGTGGACGAGCCACCCCCTAAAGTAGAAATAAAAAATACCGAAAAGAAAGTCTAGAATTCTTTCGGCTTGAGGTCCTCAATGGCAAAAACTATTTTGATAGTGGATGATGCATTAACAGTGCGAAATCTTGCAAAATATGCCCTATCTAAAGGTGGTTATAATATATTAGAGGCAGAAGATGGTTCTGTGGGTTTGGCTGTGACACGCTCAAACACAGTGGATCTGATTATTTCTGATCTCAATATGCCTAAAATGAACGGTCTTGAAATGGCAAAAGCAATCAAATCCGATCCCAAAACTCAAAACATTCCAATATTTATGCTTTCAACTGTGGCAAGTCAAGAAGTTGCTCAACAGGGCAAAGAAATAGGCATCATGGTTTGGATTGTAAAGCCTTTTGTTCCTGATAAACTATTGGCTGCGGTTAAAAAAGTTCTTGAAGGTATCCCCTTAAAATAACTCTTTTAATTCCTCATAGCCCCCTGGGCTGGCATACCTTGTTTTTTTAAATCCTTTATGAGTCAAAAACATCTCTGCTTTTTCCGCTCTTCCCCCAGACTTGCAATAGATAAAAACTTCGTTGTCAGATGGGATTTCGAGATACCTAAACTCAAGGTCAACTATTGGAATATGTAAACTCCAGGGTAGAGAACCATTTTGTACTTCTTCATTATTCCGAACATCCAATAAAGTACTCTTATTTTTATCCGCACTTTTATACATTTGTGTAAACTCTCTGCAATTTATTTTCATACAAGCCTCTCGGGTGATTAAATTTAAAGCAGTAATATTTCGTATTGCAAAACAAATTCCTTAGATAATAAATTACCAGTGTATTATAAATGAATCGAGGTTTGTAAACGATAAAAATTCCTCAGGTTGAAAATTGAGAGGTCTCTATGCCTTCAAGCATATTACAAAAATTTAGAAATATTGGGAGGCTTACCCATATTGTAAATATTTTAGCGCGTTATGGATTTAAAAGGGAGATTCAAAGAACTGAGTTACGTGATCTCATTCAATCCCAAACGAATGATTCAAGTCTACATGAGCAACATATGAACACCCCTCATTCCATAGCGAAACGTTTGGCTATGGCCTTTGAAGAACTGGGTCCAACATTTGTAAAATTAGCACAGATCCTTGCTGCAAGAGAGGATCTTTTGCCTAAAAATTATGTAGAAGAATTTAAAAGATTGCATGATAGAGTAAAACCTCTACCAAAAGAAGTGGTTGAAAAATGTTTAATTGATGAGTTTTCCGAAGATATTCTAGCGGAAATTGAAGACTTCGATTATGTGCCGATTGGTTCCGCGAGTATAGGTCAAGTACACAGAGCTCTGCTAAAAGATGGACGGCATGTGGTTTTTAAAATTCAACGGCCAGATATCAATATTATTATTTCAAATGACTTAGCGATCTTAATGACCATAGCTTCTATTTTAGAAACAGCTATGCCTGAGTTAAGACTTTTACGGCCAACAGTGATAATTGAGGAACTCCGGCGTTCTTTGCTCAACGAATTGGATTATTTGCGCGAAGCTTCAAACACAGAAAGAATGCGTGCTTTTTTTAAAGATCATAAAAACATTGAAATTCCTCAGATATTTTATAAGTATTGTACTTCAAAAATTCTCTGTATGAGTGAGATTAAAGGCACAAAACTCACAGGTAAATTAGAAATTAAAAACACAAAGTCTTTGGCCCGTCTTGGAGTGGAAGCTTTTCTTGACATGACCTTTAAATTTGGGGTTTTTCATGGGGATTTACATCCAGGTAACTTTATTCTGATGGACAATGGGAAATTAGCAATTATCGATTTTGGACTGACAGTGCGACTCAAACGAGACATTCGCAATACCATGGCTTTTATGTTTTACTCCTTGTCAAAACAAGATATTGAAACCTGTGCTCGGTTATTTATAGATTTAACCGAAAATGATGATCTGACCTCAAATGATCAATTAGAATCTGAAATCACAGAAATATTAGACAATATCATCACTCTCCCCGCACAAGAGATGCATTTAGGTAAAGTTCTTATGCGTATTGCAAAAGTATCTGCACGCAAAGGAGCTCCCCTTGAAAGAGAATTGATCCTCTTCTTTAGAGCTTTGATTGCTCTAGAGAACTTTGGTCGCAGTATGGATGCAAAATTTCAAATTCTAGAGTTTTCAACAGAATATGCAGAAAAAAATGCGTTATTTCATTTCGATAAAAAATGGTTTGAGCGCAATATCAGTTTAGCAATGCATGATTCCGGAGCATTTATTAAGGATTTACCAATAACCCTAAGAATTCTTGCAAAAAAATTGCAAACCGGCTCTCTCGCCTTTCAGTTTAAGAGTGAAGATATTATATTTTTGACTCGCGAAATCGATCGCGCATCAAATAGATTAAGCTTAGCAATATTAATTGGTTCTATAGTCTTGGGCAGCAGTATTGCTACTTATGGAAAACAAGGTAGACTGTACGACTCCTTAGCCACATTTGGATTGATTGGCTTTGGTATTGCTTTGGTCTTAGGCCTTTGGCTCATATTAGGTATCATTCGTTCAGGACGATTTAAGTAGAGAGATATGCTTCAAGAATTTTGTGTGGACATATGGTTTTGTTACGGTAGTTTCTCCTATGGATTTGAAAGTGAAATTCATGATTTTGGAGAGAACGAATTGGCATTGTCGTTGCAAACGCAAAATGAAGAACAGGGGGCGCAGATTGACTCTTTTTTCGAGCAAGTTGTGGATAAACCTAAAGGTTTACTCAGAGTTGAGTTGCGCGTTTATGGTCCTGAAAAGGTTTTTAAACGTCATAAAATTTCGGGACCTGTGCATCTGTTTACAGATATCGTTCCAAAACAAATCCCCTATGAGGGGAAATCACCACTGTTAAAATTTGTTTCGGTCAAAGGTATTTCTCCTACCAACACAGAATATTGGCATAAACTCGTCCGTCAAATTTGGAATCAAAGGCAACAAAAAGCTTCACAAAAAAGATAGTATGGAAATACAATGATGCTTTTTTAAAATTGCATTCTTTCTAAGCTCGGAGGTTATGCCTTGCGGCGGAAAATAATTTATTCCATAGTTTTTTTTATAGCATTTCTTAATATCATATTTATTTTTTCAAATTTAAATGCTGATTCAGGACACGAGAATCCTTCACATGAAGTTAAGAAAGTGAATGGCGAAGAGGTCTATGAGCCTAAAAGTGATGAACATGCTCTCAAAAAAATGACTTTACCTGAAGCTAAAAAAGGCGAGAAAAAAACAGAAAAGAAAGAGATAGAAACTAAAGACCCACATGGAACCATGGTTAATACCCAAACGAATATGGAAAAATCAAAAGAACACTCATCGGAGAGTATGAAAAAAGAAATGAGTCATCCAAAAGACTCTATGAAAGAGCATGAAACAAATAAAAAAGAAATGAGTCATCCAAAAGACTCTATGAAAGAACATGAAACAAATAAAAAAGAAATGAATGAAAAAGAAATGGCAAAGAGCACTAAGTTAACAAACTTTGAAGAAGAGCCTTTCAATATTTATAGACCAAAAGGATATATTTGGTTTGCAGCGGTTTTTGTGATACTTCTCTTTGTGATATTTGTATTCACCTAATTTTCTATGCGAGAAACCACAATGAGTCAAAAAACAATTTTTGAAAAAATATTACAAGGAGAAATCCCTTGTAAACCAATTTATGAAGATGAGTATACTTTAGCATTTAATGATATAAGCCCTCAAGCGCCCGTTCATGTTTTGGTTATTCCAAAAACAAAAATAGTGAACGTAGCGCAAGCAAATGAAAATGATATAGATCAAATGGGACGAGTGTTGTTTGCTGCTAAAAAAGTTGCGGAATTAACCGGTATTTCTCAGTCAGGCTATCGGCTTGTTTTTAACAATGGCGAACATGGCGGTCAAACAGTTTATTATATGCACTGTCATGTTTTAGGTGGGAGATCATTATCTTGGCCGCCAGGATGAGTGTAGTCGTATTTTAAAGTGAGCGATTGAATGCTTCAGAAAATGCTAAAAATGTATGATCCCCTGTATATTCAACCCCATTAATAAAAATAAGTGGTGTACCTTTAATATTTAATTGATTGGCAATTTGAGCATCATCTTTAATCTTTTGTAACTCAACGTGACTTTGTATACATTGAGTAAATTGATCGGAATTTATTCCTAGCACATCTGCTTCTTTCTTTAATCCTTTCATAGAAAAACTTTCGCTTCTCTGCGCATCAGACCAAAATTGAGCTGAAAATCCCCATGATTTAAACTCCCAGAATTTACCTTGCTGACCTGCACAACGAGTGGCTTCAGTGAGTGTGCAAGAATACTCATAAGGACCTTCTGATTGCATAAAAGGGTTGCATTTATTGCTCAATGGAAAAAAACGGTAAACATATAACACCTTATTTAAACCCACAATGTCTTGCGCTTTCATTATAGCTTCTGTTGCTATACGGCAATGCGGACATCCATAATCAGAAAACATTTGGACAATAACTTTGGCTGAATCACTTCCTCTGCGATAATCTTCACCATTTCCGACAAAGTTTGTTTTATTAAATGTCATTAGGGCTTTGGTAGCATTATTGGCTTCTACAGTTGGAATGTTACTTTGTTCTGGCTTTTTTTCAGTATTTGCAGAAGCTTCTACAGCTGGTTTTTTAAAATGTTCGGCCATAATGTTACCGATTAAACCTGCTGCTAATGGTGGTAAACCAAAGCATAACGAAACAGCTAGAAAACGTGTGAGAGCATCGGGCTGTGATCTTTTTGTTTCATTTTTTAAATTTAAATATTGTTTGATTTTAACAAGAGTATATGCAGCAGTCGTAATGTGAATAACTGTGCAAGTAGGACAAGTTATTTGAATAACTTTATAAGAAATATATGCCAAAACTATTGAAGTGAATAGACCAACTAAGCCTAAAGCAAGTTCAACTGAGGCAAGCCATTTGTGATTAATATTCGCAATTCTTGGCATGATTGCAGCTGAAAATAGGATGGAGAAATATGTCATCCCAAATGCCCCTAAAGGAATAGCGGCAAACTCTCCATAAGAGCTACCAATGACTGCGGAACAACTTAGTTTTGCATTGATATCGCACACAGAAGTGCTTGAAGAGTTTAGAATAAGCTCTAAATGGATTATGAGTGCATAGAGAGAGACTGCAAAACCAACAATGCTGATTAAAATAGAAACAAGACTAATTTTTTTTAAAAAATGTGAATCACCTTGATTTTTATTGATATTTTCCATTACAAAATCCTATGATAAAAATTAATAATTATTTACATTTGTTTTATCTTGGAGGATAACAACTCCTCCGCTGGTACCAAGTCGGGTTGCACCTAAATTCACAAGTTCGTAAGCTTCTTTTAAAGAGCGAACTCCCCCACTTGCTTTGATTCCAAGAATAATTCCTGTTTCTTTTTGGTGAGTTTCTAATGCATTTTTAATAATTCTTATATCTTCTGTTGATACCCCTCTATGTGAAAAACCTGTCGATGTTTTAATAATGTGAATCCCGCATTTTGCAGCTAAAAAAGTACATTTAAATATTTCATCGCTGGTTAATAAAGCCGTTTCTAAAATAACTTTCGTTACTTTATTTTGTGCTGCTTTGGCTAGAGCAAGAAATTCATGTTCTAGCGAAATAAAATCACCATTTTTTACAAAAGTGATGTTTTGGACAAAATCAATTTCATCTGCACCTTTTTGAAGGGCAATTTCTATTTCTTTAACTTTTGCTTCAGTTGTTGTATATCCTAAAGGAAAAGAAATAACGGTGCAGATTTTTGTTTGTTCACTTTTTGTGATTGAGTTTAGGAAAATATCTTTTGCAAAACTAAGATAAGTTTGAGGAATGCAAATACTTTTAAATCGATGCTCAATTGCTTCGTGACAGAGAACTTCAATCTGAGATTTTAAAAGATCGGCTTTTAAAAGTGTGGAATCGATCAGTTCTGCTAAGTATTTACGATTGTTGGTGGCTAGAAAGTTTTCGCGTGCTTTATAATCCTTTTCGATCTCAGCATGACTGTATTTTATCATTTTTGCAGCTCCATATGGCATATTCCATCGCCTAGAGTATCAATACAATAATCGCGGGTGATCATAAGTGGTAAAGTATTTTTAGAGCCAGTTAGAAAATCAGGTAAATAATCCTCACCCCAGGCTATCCATCTAACTGAAAAAGATCCTTTTTCATTCGTGACATCTTCGATACTCTGTGAATATGCTTTTGAAATATCACCTCGATCTAAAATCCAACGACGATGAATTTTACCATTAATATACATTTCTACAATATTTGTCGAATTCCAAGGAGGAATAACCACTCGAAAACGAAATCTCTGTTGAATAAAACTGGTTAGGACTCCACCATTGTTTGTTATGGGTAAAGGTTCAAAAATTTTAATTAAAGTTCCATTAGATGCTTGAACATTGGACATGCTTAAAAAATCTTCACCCAGATTTTGCTTAGTAAATTTTGTAAAAGCCGAAAATGGAACTGCTCCAAGGGCAAGACTTTTTTCTCCTACAGCGCCCAAAGGAATTCCGATTAAATCTATATCTTTAGGATAATTCTGAACGGTATTAATATAACTTGAAAATATTGATGAATTTACACCTAAATAATATTGATCTAAACTTTGTTTATTTATTTTATCAAAATTCAAAATATTGTATTTTTTACCTAATATACTTGTTAATTTATTATTTGAATTTTGAAATAAAAATTGAAATTCTTTTTGAAAATTCGTATGCTCATCTTCTTTATAATAATCATTTCTTATATTTAATGGTGATGTTACGAGAAAATTATTTGGAAATGAAAATGCCCATCTCTGAAAATGAATTGAATCTAAAATAGAAAATGGATAAAATGTGGGATCAAAATAAAAGTTTTGCCCTTCATTTTCAAAAATATCATCTTCAGTTTGTCCTTCATTTGGAAAGCATGTGAAATCATAAACTTCTTCTGGTTTGAGTTCTATACTTTTTAAACAAACCATTTTATTTTTGCGAAAAATAGCAATTTGATATGTTGAGGTTTCTAGTTTAACTTTAAAAGGCGTATTTCCTACAAGAATAGATGTTTGCATAAATTCATCCACTCCCATTTTTTTGGATTGGAAATTTCCTGATACAAATAAATCATTGCTTATTTTAGTTGGTATAAAAAATCCACCTTCATTATATTTATCTTTTAAATTGGTCCAGACATTTGCTGATAGACTCCGGCCAATGCGAACGAGATCTCCTTCATAAATGCCATCTACTCTTTGAGGAAGAAAGGAGAGATAAGAATATTCAGAAAAAGGAACAGACTGTTGAGAAGCATTTGTCTGAGCATCTTTTTCATTGCGTAATTTCCCAAAACCTGATGATATTCGATAATTTTTCTGTGATATAAAACATTTTGCTTGTCCATATATATTTAATTTGAGCATTGCAAATGGATCTAAGGTTTCTGAATTGAGAAGAAAGAAAATTTCACCTGCATCTTTGCTTGGGTCAGCACTGTCTGAGCTGAAGTTAACAAGTTTGAGAGGGCCTTTTTGCGCGTTTTTTTCTTCGTTGATTGGATTATTGATAAAACTGCAAGACCCATCAATAGGTGGGAGCACAGGATCATCTTTTTCTTGCCAAAATGCGCTAAGAAAATCAGATTGCTGAATAAGAATATTTTCTTTGATAGGAAGAACAAGAGGGGTCCAGGCTAAACCATTGACAATATAAGGGTTAAGGTCTTGATAAGTAAATTGTAAAGTATCTGCAGAACTTTCAATCGAATAAAAAGGGCTTGAGATCGTATTGAGGGCTTTTTTAGGATCATTTTTTGCTATATTACAGCTATTTAGCATAAATAATGGAAAAATGATCAGTGAAAATAGAGGATAGAAGTTTTGTAGTAAAAGCAAGTGCTTCAGATGATTTATAGTATTAATCATATAGTTTATTGATCCATATCAAAGAATATTTTCTTTTTCTCGTTTAGCTTGCAAGACTTCAAGGTGGTGCATTCCATCCAAGATCCCTTCTTACAAGAATTTTTCTAAATATTTATGAGGTACCTATGTTAATACGCAATAATTCTAAAATTTTACTTTCGAACGAGCAAGAAAGCGCAGCAGTTAAAGACTCTGTACACGCGCCTGTGTCTGATCTTGCAAATGGCGAGAGAATTGAAAATGGCATGCGTATCAAGACTTTACCTCCTAGCGTTATTAAAGATATCGAACAAAAAAACATTGCGCGTCGTCTTGCAGGTCTTTCCCCAATCCATGTTCGTGTCCGCCGCTGTTTGACGTGTGGATCTATGTTTGAGTCTGCTGGAAACAGAACCTGCGGATGTTCAAGCCGTGCTGCTGGAACCATTGCGGGCAGAGAAATTATATAAGTTTTTGTATTTAATTGCTTGGATCTCGCGACCATTTATTGTAATCCCAACACCATTGACTTGGATTGGTCCGGATTTCTTTTTCAACCCAAGCGACAAAATAAGATAATTCAAGCGCTGTTTCTATTTCTCGCTCTTTTAATTCTGAGAAATTAAATATTTCTGCCGAATTCAACTCAGTTGTATTATGTATTTTATTGGACACAGCTTTGCTTTTTAAGTGATTGTTTTGTCCAATTTTTAATTTGAGTGTGAGAAATCCTGGGAATATTCTTTTAGCAGATGCATAGATTACCGGCATATTTTGATTTAAACACATCCGTAATCCTGAAGTCGGAAAGGCCGCATATTTTCCAAAAAAACGAATAAAGACCCCCCCCTTTTTTGCCTTTTGATCGGTGAGCATACAAACAGATGCTTTTTCTTTATTAATTGCATTTTCCATTTTTGTAAAAAGTTTATTGTCTGTCCAAATCATGTCAAAACCTGGTCTTTTTCTGTACCATTCCAATATTTTATTTGTCAGTTGTGATTTAGTTGGTTGAGCAAGTGCATATATTTTTGTTTTTAATGTTGCTTGATAGAGCTCTATTACTGGCAAAGCATACATTTCAACATTGGCCATATGTGGTAAAATAAATACACAGCCTTTTTCTTGGCTCAGTGTATGTTTTTTTGTGATTAATGATTTTACTTCGCTTAATTGATCGTCGTCAGCAAAGACACAGACGTTTAAGTTTAAGGTATGAAAGATAAATGCTTCAACAAAATAATAAATATAATTCAAGAATATTAATGATATATAGTAGTTTGCCTGTAACCCTTTGACGCCTAAACGCTCCGCAAGGTTTTGCTTTGCGATCCGAGTTGGAAAAATAGGCAATACGGTTAACAAAAAACAAAAAATGAACAGAATAAGATAAATTGGACTTAACATAACATTAAGTAATATAAGGAAAATAATCTTTATTTTATTCATTTGATAAAGCCCTTGGCAAAAAATACCGACTGAATGAAGTCAATCGACCTACTCTGGAGCAGTCAATGATTCCACCGATCTTTGATCGCACACCTTATTATGTTGAATACTATAAAGATGGTGAGAAACAAACTATTCGTAGGGTTCCTCCCCTAAAACTTCACAACTATGCAATTGGTGATGAGGTTACCATTAATAGAAAGAAAGGTGATGATTGGGATAAGGGAGATGAAGTTGAAATTAAAGCAATAAATCCTAGGCAACCCAATACTTTGACTATAAAAAAAGACAATGACGAATACACATTTTTAACTTATGTAGACGCTGATTTAAAAAGTAAATCCGCTCAGCATTATATTGATGAAGGTAAAGATCCTTTTGGCAGTCAATATTTGCTTTGGCCTTAGAATATATTATGTCTTCTCAATTTATAATTTGCATTTTTTCGCATAATTTCATGGTGTTTTTTTGCTAATTGATTGGTAGGAATCGTGGGATACAAATGATGAACTAAGTGAAAACAGTCTGCTCGGGGAAAAAAAATCCAATTGAGTATTCCTATGGAAAAAATATGGTTGCGCGTTCTTTCCTCTGTGGATTCTTTAAAATAAATCGCTCCATGATCAAGATAATCTGATAATAGTTTCATCATTTGATAACTGGAAAGATAAGGAAGAATAATAAACATAAATAAATTTGAAAATCCAATTACAATGCCAAGCAATAATAAAAATATTAAATAATAAATAGATTTTTTATTCTTAAAACAAATAATGCTCTTTAAGTATTTATTTGTTTTGATTAATAAAAACCAATTTTTGCAGGATAGGATTATTAATAAAATCCTAAAAAAATGCAGTCTATCATCTTTAAATATACCAATTTTTTTTCTTTCTTTAAAATCTTCATCACGTTCAGGATCTCCTAAATAACGATGATGAGAAAAATGGTCTTTTTTATAGGTATTGAAATCAGAGATGTCTAAAAAACAAATTATTTTTCCGATATTAATGTTATGTTTTCTTGATGGTACAAAAGTATAGTGTGAGCATTCATGTATAATATTGCCAAGTGCTCGCATGCGAGTGCCAATGAAAAAAATGATTATTATAGCCAATAATGATTTAATAATTATATTTATATTTAAAGAGTCAAATAAATAAATAGGTAAAAAAATTAAAAATAAATGAAAAAAAACGATAAAAATTCCAATAACAATATGAGAGCAAGCGGAACGAGAATACATATTTTTTTCATTTATTTTCATACAATAAAACCAAGTTTAAAATCTCTTAAAATGTTAGAAGATCTTAAACTCTATTGCAAGAAAAGATTGCTAACTAAAGTACTGATAACATCTCAATTTAGAAAATCAAATATTAAGCTTAGATATTTTATTTTATTTAAAATATCCTCATATATGATTGTTTTTACATGTGGTAATAACTCAGGCCATTCATTCATATTGAAGCACATGGCTTCGATTCTATTCAGATATAATTATCTTTTAAGATTGATTATTTCTTCGAGCATTGTGTCGGTGGTGGTGATGGCCTTTGAGTTTGCTTGGAAGCCACGTTGGGTTAAAATCATATCCACAAATTGTTGAGCCAAATCCACGTTTGATTCCTCTAAGCTCGCGGAATAAATGCTTCCTCTTGAGGCAGTTTGTGGCAAACCTATGCGGGCTTCTCCAGCCTTAGGGGTCGTTATCCAGTTGTTTCTCCCAACTTTTTGCAGCCCATGATTGTTTGGAAAGGTGGCTAAGGCCATGGCTCCAAGTCTTCTTTCAAGCCCATTCGTATAAGTCCCTCGAATCATCCCATCAAGGTCAATTTTAATTGTCTTTAAATATCCTGCTTCATAACCATCTTGAGAGTGAAAAGAAATACCTGAACGCGCGGCAATACTTGTAGAACCTTGTGCTCCTAAGACTAAGTCTTCTTCAATCGTTGGTCCAAAGTTAAACTGGAGTTTTTGTGGACGCGCGCCGTTGACGAATTGTACCTCAAATGCATCCGTGCGGCTCACTATGTCGATACCGACAGGAAGGCCGGCCTTTGTTAAAAAGGGTAATATCGGTTTGCCATCTTCATCAAATTCAACTCTGCCTTTCGCTATAACAGCAGGTAAAACTTTTCCTCTTTGATTGCGCGGAGGATCGACTGAAACTTCTTGGCCATCGACAGTGGCATACCAATCCCAGGCATTCTTATCTTGTTCAGGAGATTTTACATAATATATTACTGCTTGGCGCCCATAGCCAAAGTTATCAAATATTGTTACAGCACTTGCAAAGTTAGATGTATCCAATGGGCGTGAGAGATCAAATTCATCAAGAGGTGGCTTTTCACGCACATCTAAGTTTGCCACGACATTCACTATGGAAGTAGCTCTAGGGGGGAGTACATTGCTGATGATTTGTAGATCTGTCATTTTGACAGATAAGCGATTGTTGCTGTCAGGATCGGGCATAAAACCTTGCACTCGGCTGCCCGTAGGATCTGTCAGCTTGCCATCGCGGTCAAAGCGGAAGCTGCCCTGACGGGTGAAAAACATCCCGTTCGATTCCTTCACTTCAGCCATTTCATTTTTAACGATAAAAAATCCTTCGCCTTGAACGCTCAAGTCAGTGATTTGCCCAGTGTTAGTCAAAGCACCTTGATTAAATAGCGTTGTGATATTTCTCAACCGAGAACCACGTCCCAATTGCGATCTTTCATTGAGCGTCACAGCGAACATGTCTTCAAATTCAGCTCTATCTGTTTTAAAAGATTTTGTATTCGCGTTGGCGATGTTGTTGGCAACAACTGACATCCCATCTGCATTGGAACCTAAACCAGAAACCGCACTAAATAAGGCATAATTTATTGGCATGACACGTGTCCTTTATCAATAAATAGAAATTATCAAATCGATCTGCCATTGATTCCAGCCACAGGCGGAGGACCCCCATAGCGTTGTGGGGAAATTTGTGGAGGTATTTCACCACTTTTATTCTGAGGAGCGGGGCGTGGCGCAGGACTATTTTGTGAGGCAAAAACCTCTTTTGGTCCTGAATTGTCAATGGGTTTCGGCGATTGACGTGGCATAAGACGTTGTGGCTCACCATTGGGAGGTGGGCTTAAATTCGCAATTTTTTGTGGAACTTGAGGAGGCATCATGCGAGGTTGCTCCGGCATAGCCTGTGGTTGATTGAGTGCGTTTTGCATCTGTGGAGGCATCATGCGAGTTTGCTCTGGCATAGCCTGTGGTTGATTGAGTGCGTTTTGCATTTGTGGAGGCATCATTTGTTCTTCCATTTGTGCAGGATTTATTTGTGCATTTTGTGTAATATTTTGCAGATTATTTTTATTTAATGGATTTTCATTGTTAAGGAGCGCGGGATCTTTACTCGGGCGCTGCGCATAAGGATTCATGGGTTTTGCAATCTTGGGAACTTCTTCAGGATTGCGAATTGCGACAATTTTTGTTGGATCGGCTGAGCCTAAATTAGTATCCAATTTACCGCCTGTTAATATATCGGTAATTCCTTCTACATGGGCCACATACGAAAGTTTTGTTGATAAATGTTTCCCTTCATCGGTAGATGCTAGAACATTAAATGTATAATTTCCTGATTGTTGTGGAACCCCTTTATCATTTAAGCCATCCCAAGTTATTTTATGAGCTCCAGCTTGCTTAGGTCCCATTGGAATGCTTCTCACAAGTTTTCCTTGTTCATCTCTAATTTCGACGACTGTATTTCCTGCAGGAGTTTCTATTTCAAATTTAGCAGATGATATTTTTCCATCACCCGAGAGTTTAATTTTGTCACCTTGCAATTCAATATCTTTGCCTAAATATTGAGCGAGTTTTTCAGCTTTATTGTCATTCTGCATTTTTTTCATTTCAGTTAATACTTTATTAACTCCCATAAGTTGTTCAACTGTATTAAATTGTGCCATTTGTGAAGCCATCTCAAAATGTTCCATTGGTTTACTTGGGTCTTGGTATTTAAGTTGGGTCACGAGTAAATTTAAATAATCATCTCTTTCAAGTTTATTTTTTGCTTTGTCTTGCTTTTTCCCTGTTACTTTTTCAAGTTGTTGCCTGAAATCTCGGTCCGTTTTATTTTCACCTAATTTAAAATCTCCGCCTGCAGCAGCTTTTTCTTTTTCAAGTTCAGCTTGTTTTTCAAAATTTGACTCAGAAATCATTCTTTCAAAATTTGGAGAGTCATCCCCTTTTTCAACTTTTAAATTGCTATCCTTAGGGGGTTCTGCTGCTCTGTCTGGAACTTTAACCGGGCCTTTTACATCTCCAATAAACATAATTGTCTCCATCATAAAATATAAATAATAATAAAATATTTAAGCTAAAACTTTAATAGATCCATTTGCACCACGTTGAATATTTGTTAATGAATTTTTTTCCACTTTTTTAAATTTATCACTTAAATTGTTACTATTTGCAGTTTGATATGGATTGATTATCAAGTCATTTTCTTGATTTTGAAAGAATTTTTGATTGTTTTGATTGGAAAATGTATTTGCAAAATTTTGATTATTATTTTGACTACTTTGATTATTGTCTGAATTTTGTTTAAAGTTATCATTTGAGTTAAAATGTCCACCAGAGTTGAGATTGCTCTGAGAAGATTTTTCAGTTGTGGAAACTTTTACATCTGTGAGAGTTATATTTTGTACTTCCAATGATTTCTTAAGTGAATCTGTGCCATTTTCTATAAATGTTTTTAGTTCCTTACTTGAAGTTTTAATTTCTAAACTTACGCTGCTATCTTTCTTCATTTGTATATTCAATTCAATTTGGCCTAATTTATCATCTTGTATACTCACTTTGGCCGTGCCACCTCCACGCGCTTGGAGTTGAGTTGATAGATCGATGGCTTTTCGCGTTGATGCACTCACAATTGGCAATGAAAAGTCTGCTTTGCCTTTGTCTGAAACAACGATAGGGGTTTTTTCTTGAGCTGAGATTGTTTTTTCTATGACTAGGGGTTTATCGTCAAAACTCTTTTTTTCATCATTAAATTTTTCTTCTTTTTTAAATGAATTTTCAAAGTTTGACATTTGCATGGAAGATTCATTTCGTTTAAAATTGCTTTCTTTTGGGGCTTCAATCTTACCGTTCTCAATTGGTAAGTCTTTATTATCTTTTAGCATTAAATTATCTTCTTTTTTAGGAGTCACTTTAAGTTCGATTTCGGATTTTCCAACTTTGGTATCGGTTTTTAAATCTTTCTCATTGGCAATTGTATTGTTAGCTTTTTCTTCGAGTTTCATGAGCAATGGATCAATTTTACTATTTGCATCCTCTTTTTTTAACGGTGCTTTTATCTCTTCTGGAGAAGATTGTAGAGTGATGAATTCTTCAATGTCATATTTACTATTTTCTGGTTTAGGGCTGTTCGTTAAAATTGTGGGAAGAGGAATTGTAACTTCATTTTTTAAAAGTTGAAAATCACTAGATTTATTGTTTAATTTATTGTCAAATAAATTTATAAAAGAATTAAGAAAATTATTTTTTTCTAGCGGTTTTTCAGATTGTCCATCCATTTTATTTACTGGTTTGGTAATAATAATATTTTCTTGTTCTTGAAAAGTATTTCTAATAAGGAAGCTTTCAGGTTGATCGGATATAATAAAGTTTTTTGTCTGAAGTTCATTTGCTTTAATACTAGGTATTTTTTCTTGGTTCTCAATTTTAATATCGACTTTATTACTTGAATTATTTGTTGAGTTATTCTTTTCTAGTTGTGGTGTCGGTAAAATATTTGGATTTTTTTCATCCAAGGTGTTTTCATCTTTTGCTTTGCTTTGTAAGACTTCTACTTTTGTATTTGGAAAATAATCTTTTACAGCATTTTTGAGGTCATCTATATTATGGGTGTTATTGATAACAAAATTAGTCTCTTCCGATGTGTTTAAAGCAACTGTAATAAATTTATTTTTGTCTGTATTATTTTTATCTCCAGTTAAAACCTGAGTTGTCTGTTCTTCTGAGTAAAAATTTTCGCTTTTCATAATGGGTAAAATATTGTCTTGTTTGTTAAAATTCGGAGATTGAAATGGAATTATTGTTTCTTCACTTTGCTCAAAAATGGATTGATTTTGATATAAAAGACTCATTGCTGGTTTTTGAAATAATTCATTTATTATCTTAGAGGTATTTTGCCCGCTTTCATTTTTAAGTGCGATGACTTGAAAGTTTTCGTCTTTTTGCATAGATGAAAAGAAAAAATTTGGTAAAAAAGAAAAGCTTGGAATAATATCGTCTTCTTTTTTCTCTTTTCCCTCTTCCTGTTTCATTGAACTTTGTTTTTGTGGAGATGCTTGTACTTCCTTTTCATTTTTCTCATTTACCTCTGGTTTTGTATTGTTATCGTAAGATTTATCTAAAATTTTTTTAAATGTAGGAGTATCTTTCTCCACGCTCGGACTCTCCATTTTTGCTTTTTTTGCAACCGAGCCTTCGACAGGGGCTATTTGGGGCGGGCTTTGATCTGGTGAAAAGAGATCTTTACGCGCAAGTCCTGAAAGCATGAAGCCGCTCCTTTGTAATTTTATTTCAGCAATACTTTAGCTTCTTCTTATGAACATTAGCGGATAAAATGAATAAACTTGAGCTTAAAACTTGCATGAATTTATTTTTCTGGCTTGGGTATTTCAGGCTCATTCTGTCAATCGTTTTGCAGGCTAAAATGGTACTGAGATTTGTGAAAATTTTAAATGTTCTTTTTAAATGAAGTGTTAAGCCTGCGCGGCAAGCTTTTCAGGGTCTTTTTTGCCATCTAAATATTTGACTTTATAGGGACTTTTGTCTCATAAAAAAAGGTTGACTTTGACGGAGTTCCTCACTAATGTGTGGAGCTTGCAAAAAGGCGACTTTATGCACACTTTTTTCTTCAGCCAAATAGATTAAGTGTAAGAAAAACAGACGGATACATACAAGGAAAGGTTTCGTATGCCAACTATTAACCAGCTTGTCGCGAGTGGTCGTACACCTAAGGCTTATCGCAGCAAGTCCCCAGCGCTCAAAGAGTGCCCACAACGTCGTGGCGTTTGTACACGCGTTTATACAACAACACCTAAAAAGCCAAACTCTGCGATCCGTAAAGTTGCAAAAGTTCGCTTGACAACAGGTATTGAAGTTATTTCCTATATTCCAGGTGAAGGCCACAACCTTCAAGAACACTCCGTGGTTCTTGTTCGTGGCGGTCGTGTAAAAGACTTACCTGGTGTGCGTTACCACATTGTTCGTGGTGCACTTGACACAACCGGCGTTGCAAAACGTCGTCAATCCCGCTCTCTTTATGGCGCTAAACGTCCTAAAGGAGGCGCTGCTGCTGCTGAACCGGCTAAAAAAGGTAAAAAGTAAGCACAGTTACGCTCTAGGTGAGATTTGTTGCTCCCTGCCTGCAATATGGCGAACACGACAAACAGAAGCAAACACTGTGTTCTGCTTTTGAGTAAAGGTTTCAAAGAAACTTTGAAGTTTCTCTTTTTTTAGAAGGAATTTAAACTATGGCACGCAGACGCCGCCCGATAAAACGTGAAGTACTTCCAGATCCAGTATTTGGTGACACACTTGTCACTAAATTCATCAACTGCATGATGGAAGATGGTAAAAAAAGCGCAGCTGAGAAAATTTTCTACGGCGCTATCGAAATCGTAACTCAAAAAGCACAAGATGAAGAAGCTATTGCTGTTTTCAAACGTGCTCTTGAGAACTTGAAACCACAAGTTGAAGTTCGTACCCGCCGCGTTGGTGGTTCGAACTATCAAATTCCTGTAGAAGTCCGTCCTGAGCGCAGACAAGCTCTTGCACTTCGTTGGCTTATTTCTTACTCTCGCTTACGCAATGAAAAATCCATGCGCGATAAGCTTGCAGCAGAAATCCTCGATGCTGCTAACCGCCGTGGTGCTGCTATTAAGAAACGTGAAGACGTTCATAAAATGGCAGAAGCAAACAAAGCATTTGCTCACTACCGCTTCTAATTTCAAACATCTGCAACCAATTTGTTTTTCTTACAAAGTACATTTGGCAAAAAGGCTCCGCTTCGGCGGGGCTTTTTTTTTGGTGGTGGTGGTGCATAAATCATCAGTTTAAAGATCGAAATATCATCGGGCATGCGTCATGTAAGGGGCTTCTCAGTGCAGAGTTGCTGGCCGCAAATGCCCTTCGAAGCCTCTTACATGTCTCTCCCCTCTGAATTAAATTAATACTTTCTGCAGATTTATGTTAAGTAACTATACTTATGCTTCGTGTATTTGCATAAATGAATTCTGCTAAGCGAAACTTATGAAGGTTGATTAATAATGATTAAATTCTTCTTAGTATTTGAAAACAAATTCTAATTTATACTGCGCTAATATTTTTAATGTTGATTCTAAGAGTTCTTTATTAAAGCCTAGAAAAAATTTTAAATATTTAAGGTCGACCCATTGCGTTTCTAACTCGTATATTCGTTTGTTTGTTTCACAAGCAGGGTCAAAGTCTGGAATTCTGATTGTGCCAACAAAAGTATAATTTATGCACCGATAAATATCGTTACACCATTCGCTCTCATATTCTGTAATAACATCTCATATTCTGTAATAACATCTCATATTCTGTAATAACATAATCTTCGTTTAATAATTGAAGCTCAAATCCAGTTTCTTCGCGCACTTCTCGTTTAACGGTTTCAACAGCAGTTTCGTTTTGTTCTATTTTGCCGCCAGGTGGATACCAATAAATTATCTTTGATATTGGGTCTTGCATTTTAATAAGCAGAATTGAATTTTCATATATAAATAGGCAAGTTGCTCTGTGTTTTGTTTTCATTTCTCTCGCATAAGTAAAATAGATAAAAGAGTTGAAGCTTACCTTATAAAGTTTAAAAATGAAATACTTAATTTGTTAATTCTTCCGAAATAAACTTGCGCAAAACCCCCGAAGTCACCCCAAAAAACGATTTTAAAATATAAGTTGGCTTTATTTAGGCAGAAATTTAGGTAAAAGAAAAGCATTCTTGAAGGGCATTTGCGGCCAGCAACTCTGCCCTGAAAGGATGCTCTTTCTTTTACCGAGAGATTAAGAATAAAAATAAAAACATATATTTATAAAATCCCCGAACAAAGACTTTGAAAAACCACTGCCCTGAAAGGATGCTCTTTCTTTTACCGAGAGATTAAGAATAAAAATAAAAACATATATTTATAAAATCCCCCGAAATAAAAATTCAAAAAAACCCGTTAATTTTATGACATCAGTTTCAATTTTTTGTGATATGATAAAAACAAAATTTTAAGAGTGGTGATATATGTATAAGGCATTCTTTGTCAGTCTACCCGTAAAAGATTTAGAAAAGTCTAAAGAATTTTTTAGCAAATTGGGATTTTCCTTTGAGCCAATCTATACCTATGCGAATGCATTATGTATGGTAATAGGGAAAAATTGTTATGTTATGCTTATAAATGAGCCTGTATTCAATAAGATAGTTGTGAAAGAAATCTGTGACCCTTTCACATTTAAAGAATCGTATGTAAGTATTTCAGTCTCTTCGAAAGCAGAAGTAGATAATTATATTAAAAAAGCAACGAAGTTGGGAGCGACGGAGCATCAACATCTTTTGGATAAGAATGATTATAGTTTTATGTATGTTAAAGGATTTTCAGACTTAGACGGACATTTGTGGATGATCTCTTTTTTTCAATAAGTGCCGCATTTTTGTTTCTTTAGGGATAAAAGGTTCACTGAGGTATATTTATCTTGAATTGAAGGTATAACCAACACTTAAAATAAGTTCACTCATTATGAGCACATGGTCAGCCACACCCTGATAAACGGGAACATTAAACATTTTTGCAATAGCTTCTTTAAAAGTAAATTCCAAATAAAATGGTTTCCAGAAAACAAATTGAAGACCGGCTTCTACTCCGGTCGTTATCCCATTGAGTTGCCACCAACCTGAGGTCAAGCCAAACCAATTGCCGAAGGCTAAGCCGCCATTGTTATTTTGGTTGCCAAAAATAGAGTTGTCAGCATGAGGTAACATAATACCCGCACCAAGTTTTACCACTGTATTGAGACTATAGTCTTGGTTAACCTCACCTGCTAATGAAAATCTCCTTACAATATTAAACATAATATGATTGGCGCCGTTGTGCAGATCATATCTAAAATAAGCAGTTGTTAGCTGATGATACATATCGACGCTTTGACCACCGATTGTACCTGTAATATGGGCATTTTGATCGATAACAGAGCTAAATTTTGTGTGATCAAAACTAAACTCTAGAGCATAATTTCTTTTTGCATCGATATAACGGCCTATTCTTAGATTCCATTGTGGAGTTGTTATTTCAGGCGTAAAAATACTGTAACCTGTGTCCCATTGGGGATAATCCACTGCATGGACATCATGAACAGTAAAGTCATTATTTAATGATTTTTGCACAACATGGATATCCGTTGGGCGCCAATAATCCTTATTGTAGCCCCAAGAAACATACCACTCACCGCCAAAAAAATGATTATCGTCATCATTATTATTTTGATTTATCTGATCTTCATTTGGATTTTGATTAGATAAAACTTGTGTATGAAATAAAATAAATAGCATTGAAATTAAAATTTTTAAACGCATTGAAGTTCTCATTATTTCTACCGAAAGAGAGAAAGTATCTTTATTATTTTAGAAGATATTTATGAATATTCTTAGTAATAGGAAAAATTTATAATGTCAAATAAATGAATAAAATACTAAATTTTAACGTAGGATAATTTTAAAGAATAAATATTTTTTGAGTTAAATTATGTTTGAACTATATCAAGATAATTATATTTTACCCTATTATTATACAGCTTCACCCTATTATAGTCTTTATAATGAAATGTCTGTAGAAAATGAGCCTGTTGAAAGTAAGGAGTTCAAAGCGCAATTGAGTGTCTATGCTCCTATTTATGAATGGGAGCACATATCTTTAAATGCGGCATTTACCTTAAAATCCTTTTGGCAATTGTATGAAATTAGACCTTGGTTTCGCTCAAGCGATTATAACCCAGAAGCATTTTTATTATATAAAATAAACGAACATAATAAAGCAAGTTTAGGTTATTCACATGAATCAAATGGCTTAGGTACAGATTATGAAATGTCTTGGAATAGAGTGTATGGGAAATTTAATTATGAGCAAAAAGATTTTTCCTTTGAGTTTATGGCTTGGTTTTTGCCGGTTGATAACGAAACAACATTTACTCATCACTCGGAAAAAATAGAAGACTATCTCGGCTATGAAAAAGTAACTGGATCTTATAAAATAGGGAATTTTGAAACAAAAATTTCGATACAAAATATCGAAAATATCGATCGCATTCAAATCACTGCATCGCAATCATATAATTTTTATCGTGACTATGCTTTATATTTTCAGTATTTTTACGGCTATGGGCAGAGCTTAATTGAGTTTAATCATTTTACCCAAGCATTTGGGATTGGTATTCAGTTTCTCAATAATGAGAAGAAAAAAGAATGTAATTTTTCAAAATGATTATTGTTGTTTAGATATCCAAAATTGAATTAATTTGGTGCAGACAAGGTGTCCCCAAATATTAACTGATGTTCTTACCCGTCCTAAAACAGCGTCTATTGGAAACAATATTGCAACGGAAGTGGCTGGAACTGAAATGGTTTTCAGCACGGTGACTGTCGCTATAAAACCCGCATTTGGAATTCCAGTTGTTCCTAATCCTGTAATGACGGTGGTGATATAAATTAAAAAGATGTTAAATCCTGATATTTCTATGCCAAGGACTTGAGAAACGAAGAGAGTTGCAGAGGAAACATACAAAGCAGATGAGCCAAGGTTGAATACTACAGTTAAGGGAAGAGCGAATTTAGCAATTGTTTCATCGATTTTTTGTGTTTCTGCAGCTATGAGCATAACGGGTAAAGTAGCGAGAGAGCTGGCCGTTGCGAAACCAGTCGAAATACAACCAATTGACTGAGCTAAAAAAGAATTGGCATTTTTTCCACAAAGAATTCTTAATATAATAAACTGTAAAATACAGAGTATCACACAACCTAAAAGGAATATTATTAAAAATTTAAAAATTCCCATCATGTCTTCAGCTAAGTTTCCTTTTAAGAGAGAAGAAGAAACAGAGTTGCCAATAAGAGAAAATAAAGCAATTGGGGTGAGTTTCATAACAGCTGAAATCATGCCCATGAGTATTTCTTTAAAACCTTTACAGACTTTCAACGCACTTGCTACTGAACTTTTATTAAGCATACGCAAAGCCACAATTGAAAAAAATATACCGAAGACAACGATTGGGAGAATTTGAGAGCGAATGGCAACCTCACCTAAATTCGCAGGGAACATTCCAAGGATAAATTCAGAAAAGCCTAAGTTTTGTGATGATTGAGATAACATTGTTTGTAAATCTTGTCCCATCAAACTTGGATTTACTCCTTGGCCAGGTTTTAGAAATAAACTCAGTAACAATCCAATAAATGCAGCAGAACCGACATTTATAATTATAATTACAATTGTTACTTTACCAAGGGATCCTAATTTTGAAATATCGCTTAACGAGGTTATTGCGCCAACGAGAGCAAGAAAAATAAGTGGTAAAACTAACATCATGAGAGTGTTCATGAATATTTTACCAATCCACTCAATAGATTGAATAAAGTTAGGAAAATAATATCCGCAAAGTCCTCCTAAAAATATAGAAAATAAAAGAATAATGAGATTCCAGTCTAATTTTCTTTTGAAAAACTTGCCTAACATATAAGTTCCTAAAATTAATCTAAAATAGATGATTTTTTTACCTAAGTTTTTGCAATATTAAACATAGGCTTATCCTTCATAAATATAATTCTCCTATTTTGTTTAATTGTCAATTTCTCTAAGTGTTAGAATACTAATTTAATCAATAAAGATAAATATTTTTAAGATATTAAGAATATTTTTCATTTTGATCAAATTAATTTTAAGAATATGCTGTTGTTTTGTTGTCAAATTTGAAATGAAGATTTATATTGTGAGTAGTTGGGGTTCTTTTGGTAATTATTCTAAATGAAACTTAAACAAAGAGAAATTAATTTGAGTGATATCTAAATTTTTAATATTTACTTTTATAAGTTAATAAGTTATCGCTTTTTTTTAAAATTCTTCGAATGTTTTATTTTTGTTTTAATGTATAATTTTACGTTCCGTTTTAAAGAAAGTGAATTTTGTGCAAGTTTATTTGTTTTTTTACAATAAAGGCGAATGCCTAATATAAATATTTGATTATAAATACAATTATTAAAAAAAGAATTAAATTAAGACAGGAATGCTTTTGTAATGATTATTTTAAAAAATAATTGTTAAATCGTCACTTTCAGGAATATCGAATGAGTGCCACCCGACCCCAGAAAAATAAAGTTAGTTTAGTACCTATTGACGAAAAAGAACGGCTAGAAGTCCTACGTAATTATGACTTATTGAAAGAAGTATTCGGAAAAGAATTCAGAGAAATTACTTTTCTAGCTATGCAAATATTTAAATGCCCTATCTCTGCAATTACCTTAGTCCAAGAAAATAGTGTTCAACTTATTTCAAGTCTAGGATATTCAATCAAAGAAGTACCCAGACATAGCTCTTTCTGTGGTTATACTATATTAAGTGATGATGTTTTAATTGTGCAAAATACTTTAAATGATCATCGTTTTTCAGAAATTCCTGCCGTTAAGGAAAGGAATATTCGATTTTATATTGGCGCACCTTTAATTACTCAATCTGGACATCGAATCGGTTCACTTTGTGTATTGGGGACTAATCCTAAAAAAGTTACTAAATATCAAATTAATTCACTAAAATATCTCTCTAGATTTGCAATGAATCTTTTAGAAAATAAGAGAATAGAAATCAAGCAAAAATTGGCTGAAAAGAATTTAATAAAAGAAAAGAAGGAATTATGTCTAAAAAAAGAAAAATTATTTCAATACGAGCAAAATGTTTTTTGCAATATTTTAACAATACAAGTATTAAACGAAGTTAATCGTTCCTTAGCAGATATTTATATAAAATCCATTAAAACCTCATCTATCTTAGTTCGACAAGAATTCAACAAAAATATTGTTCTTAATGATGTAGAATTGATCTCTGTTAAGAGCTTTAACGCAGCAAAAAAAATAAATTCCATTAAAACATTTTATAGAAATTTAGATCAGAATAATATTCAAAATACTAATATGTCGCAAATAATTGATACTGTTAATCTATTTTTCTTAGATAAAATTAAAAATCACGATATACAATATAATATTGTGATGGATGTTGATCCTAAACTTGAATTAGAATGCAGACCTTCATCTATTGTTTATGTCCTTCTTTATTTAATCAATAATTCTATTAAGATTTTAAAATACAAAAAATGTAGATGGATAGAATTACTGCTCACAGAATTTAATGATAGAATAGAATTTTGTTTTACGGATAGTTGCAATCGCTTTGAACGGGGTCTTTTTCATAAAGATGATATTAAACCAATGCATCAATTTAACAATCAATTTTATTTTATTGATATAAAATTGCTCTCTAACGTGATCGATAGACAAGGTGGCTACTTAAAATTCGACAAAATATCAGACAACACAAATATTATTTTTGTGTTGCCGAAAAGAGTTGCTTCTTGATTTTTTAAATTTATTTATAATATTTAAATTCAATTATAATATTTAAATTCAATTATTATATTGTATTTAAATTGCTATACATGGCCTTTTTGCGTTCAATTTCTTCTTTTTCTTCTAGCTTGTGCTCAAATGCATCCTCTGGATCTTGATGTTCTGCTTGTGAGTTTTTAAGTTCAAGTCTGGCCTTCTTTTCCACTTCTGCTTTCGCTTCGGCAATGAATTTTTCTGCCAAATTTGGTTGTACTCTGAAGATCATTTGCAGAGAGTCTTGTTTAATAGCGCTGATAAGTCTTTTAAAGAGTTCGAAGGCTTCGTTTTTATATTCTTGCAAAGGATCTTTTTGTGCATAACCACGTAAGCCAATTCCGTCCTTAAGATGGTCGATATTTAATAAATGATCTTTCCACCAGGAGTCGATGGTTTGCAGCATTACCCAGCGTTCAATATCACGCATTTGTTCATGCCCAAAAAGATTTTCTTTTTCTTCGTATTCAGTCATTAATTTCTTGGTAATGAGTGCGTAAAATTCATCTCTGCCAATCTCGTTATTTTTTCTTTCACTTTCGTTGAAAGGAATTGCTTTGTTGAAACTGCGGAAAAGAACTCTTTCTAAATTACGGTAATCAACAGTAACTATTTCGCCAGGCAAGCCTGAAGGTGGAGTAAAATCATCACAAATTGTCCGAGCAAATTTTTCGATGGGATCACCCGCCAGAATTTCTTTTACATTTTCTTTTCGGAGAATTCGCATACGCGCAGCATAAATCGCTTTTCTTTGCTGATTTAAAACATCATCGTATTGGAGAAGTTGTTTACGAATGTCATAGTTAAAGCCTTCCACTCGTTTTTGCACTTTACCAATGACATTGGTTAAGCGAGGGTCGTGGATTGCTTCATCGCCCACGAAACGTTCCATAATAAATTGATTTGCTTTGTTATTAAATCTGCGCATAAGTTCATCTTCCCAAGAAAGAAAGAATTTACTTGCGCCTGGATCACCTTGGCGACCTGAACGTCCGCGCAGCTGATTGTCAATGCGTCGGCTTTCGTGACGCTCGGTTCCGATTACGTAAAGTCCACCGAGTTCTGCAACTCCTTCGCCCAAAATAATATCGGTTCCACGCCCAGCCATATTAGTGGATAATGTAACACGGCTTTTTTGGCCTGCTTGGGCAATAATATGCGCTTCTTGCTCATGATGCTTTGCATTTAGAACTTGGTGTTTAATGTTTTTCTTTTTTAGCAACTCGGAAAGCAATTCACTTTTTTCAATGCTCACCGTACCAACTAAAATAGGCTGTCCTGTCTTATGAATTTTTTCAATTTCATCTGCAACAGCATTGAATTTAATTGTTTGTTT
This sequence comes from Fluviispira sanaruensis, assembly GCF_004295685.1. Classification (NCBI taxonomy): domain Bacteria; kingdom Pseudomonadati; phylum Bdellovibrionota; class Oligoflexia; order Silvanigrellales; family Silvanigrellaceae; genus Fluviispira; species Fluviispira sanaruensis. The sequence goes on along the minus strand of NZ_AP019368.1, from coordinate 2,406,576 downwards.
TAAAAATAAAACATCATCGTGATCTTTACGAATCATTTGTCTATTTGTAGGTACGACAACAACATTTAATTTATAAATATTGTGAAACTCGACAGCTTCGGTATCAGCAGTTCCAGTCATCCCAGAAAGCTTATCGTACATTCTAAAATAATTTTGCAGAGTCACTTGTGCGAGCGTTTGATTCTCTGCTTGGATTTGCACATTTTCTTTTGCTTCCAATGCTTGGTGCAATCCGTCCGAAAAGCGGCGACCGTGCATAAGGCGACCCGTGAATTCGTCAACAATAATAATTTGTCCATTTTGCACGATATAGTGATCATCTTTGCGGAATAGAACATGAGCACGCAGTGCATTGTTACATGCATGAACGAGTTCATTGTGCTCAGGATCAAAAAGATTATCAATATTTAAACGTTTTTCGACTTTAGAAATTCCTGCTTCTGTTAAAGCACATGCGCGAGATTTTTCATCGACAGTGTAATCGATTTCTTTTCTCAGTCCACGAATGGCATTATTTGCAACAAGATATTTATCTGAGGAAGTGTCCGAAGGACCACTGATAATAAGTGGAGTTCTAGCTTCATCGATTAAAATAGAGTCCACTTCATCCACAATGGCAAAGTGATGTCCGCGTTGACAGAAATCTTCAAGACGAACTTTCATATTATCACGTAAATAGTCAAAGCCGAGCTCGTTATTGGTGCCGTAAGTGACATCACAAGCATAAGCTTCTTGTCGCTGGTGATCGTTCATGCCAGAAAGAATACATCCAGTTGTTAAGCCGAGAAAAGTGTATAAACGTCCCATTTCTTCAGATTGAGTCGATGCAAGATATTCGTTGACGGTCACGACATGCACGCCTTTTCCAGAAATCGCATTTAGATAGACAGGTGCTGTTGCTGTTAATGTTTTTCCTTCACCTGTACGCATTTCTGCAATTTTTCCTTGGTGCAGTACGAACCCACCAATAAGCTGAACATCAAAATGTCTTTTGCCAAGGCAACGTTTACTGGCTTCACGAACAGTGGCAAAAGCTTCTGGAAGAAGTGAATCTAGTGTTTCTCCCTTTTTATAACGAGCTTTATATTCAACTGTTTTGCCTTTGAGTTCGCTGTCGCTGAGCAATTGCATTTTGGCTTCGAGCATATTTATCTTTGTAAGGATTGGCGCAGTGTTGCGCAATTCTCGATCGTTTTTGGTTCCAAAGAGAGACTTGAGAATATTTAACATGACTAAGAATTTATCCTTTCAACAAAGTAAACACATACTAAACCAGAGGCCTTTTAACACACCTCTCAGGTCTGTGCCAATTTTAGAAACAAGGTGCCAATTCTTTCCTCTTATTTCAAGTTAAATCCATCCGACAAGGGGAGATGTTGTAAAAGAGCGTTTGCTGATTTCTATTTGGAAGGGGAAGCAATGGCCAACATACCTCAGGAAACATATGAAGAAGCTGGAGAGGAAGGTCTTGACACTTATGCTCTCGATCTTGAATCTCCAAGAAATGTGACCGATGACAATGGCCTTAATGTCAATTTATCAAAACAAATTGAACAGATCTTCGATACTATGACACGAATTGGTGGAGAAGTATGTAAATTAAGAGCAGAAATGGATGGCTTGCTCGAACAAAATACATTGCTTATGGATTCATTTCATAAACTAAAAGATGTCTTAAATGAAAAAGGTTATTTAGATATTGATGACTTTCAGTTAGCTTGCGATGTTTTTGATGAATCAAATGCCAAAACAAGTAGTTCACATTTTATTAAAAAAATATCGCATTGAGTTTAAATTTTTTTTCCTAGAATCAATAAAATATCATCTTCTAAGTTTTTATCAGCAGATAATATTTCATCAGAATGGAATTTTCTATAAACTTCCGCTGGCGAGCCTTGTAAAACATTAATTTCATTTGAAAGTAAAAGAGCTTCGCGCACATCGTGAGTGACGAGAATGGCGTATTTACCGGTTTCTTTTATTTTTATGCGTAACCAATCCTGTAACAGACGTCTTGTATGTGCATCTAAAGAAGCAAAGGGCTCATCTAATAATATAGCTTTTGTATCGAGCACAAGTGCTCTGGCAAAGGAAACGCGTTGTGCCATTCCGAGGGAAATCTCATCTGGATATTTTAAAGCATGCTCATGCATTTGCACAATTTTTAAAGCATTTATTGCAATTTCATTTTTATTTTTATTTTCCGAAATTTCCTTTTTTTTCGTAATTGCTAATTTTATATTTTCAAGAATATTTTTCCAGGGAAAGAGTAAAGGGGTTTGTGGTACCATTGAAAATAATGTTTGTTTAGAACTCCACTCCTTAAAATTATATGAATTATTATTATGTAAAATATGGCCAACTGCCCCAGTTTCCATACCCATAAGAACGCGCAGAAATGTTGACTTCCCACAGCCTGATGCTCCAATCAAAGTTGTGATTTGTCCTTCTAATAAGGAAATATTTAAATTTTTAATAACAGGTATTTTATTTTTATAGGAATATTTATCTATATTAATCTGAATCATAATTTAAATTACCTATTTATTCAATGCTTTGCGGTTTTCCAAAAGATAACTTTTTTTTGTATAAGTGATACAAAAGATGTGCTTGCAATACTTATCAATACTATAACAAAGACGGCTGCAAGCATTTTATCAGTTCTGTATGTTGATTGAGAACGTAACAAATAAACTCCAAGACCGTTTTCGCTGCCCATAAGTTCAGCCAAAGCTGCGGAGCCAAATGAATAACTTACGCTGATTTTTAAAGCATTAAAAAAACCTGGTAATGAATAGGGTAGATAAATATGAATAAAAGCTTTTATTGGTTTAATATAAAGCATTTCGACAACAAGGTGATATTCTTTTTTAGCTTCAAGAAGATCATGTTGTAAAACAAGTGAAATTGGAAATGAACAGGTCAATACAACTAAAATAACTTTTGGAGCAATTCCTAAACCAAACCAAATCATAAGTATAGGAGTGAAAACAAGATAAGGGACACTTTGAGAAATAATTAAAATAGGTGATATAAACGAATGAAATATTTTTGATCTAAAGGAACAAATTGAAAGGATTAAACCAAGTAAAATAGCAAGAGCGACACCCATCATCCATTCTTTTAAAGTTGTGGATGTATTCTGTAAAATTGTTTCCCAGTCAGTCAGTAACACATCGAAAACTTGAGATGGAAGTGGGATAATATAATTTGGTACTTTAGCTTTTTGCAGGATCAGCTCAAGTATGAAAAGCAATAGCACGCTAAAAAAGACTGGTAAAAACCACTTAAATATGCGAAACATACTATGCCTTTCATGTTGTTGTTTTAAGCTAGAAGCAGAAATCTGCTTCTTTCCGAGGATTTAATATGTTTCTGAAAAATTTGCAAATGAACCGAAAGTCAGTTTTCTCTACGATTGTAATAATTTCGCAGGTTGCTCTGTTTGCAAAAACGTTTGCGTTGGATCTCAAAATTGATTTGCCGCCAGAAGAAGGCAAACATCCAGTGCTTTATTACAATCCACTTGTCAATCAAAATTTAGGCTCAGAATTAAAAAATAATTCTGTTAATAATAAAAAAGTTGGTATAATCCAAGAGAAAAATAAGAGAATTGATAAAGTTGTTATTGCTGAAAATCAAGGAATTAAAAATAAAAATCTTTTTAAAATTCCTCCTCCACCGGAATCATTAAGAGTAAAGCCGACTCAAAAAAATATTCAAGTCAGCTCAATTCAAGTTAAAAAAAAAGAAAAAGAAATAGCATCAATAAAAAAAGCACCCGTAAACAACGAAAAGTTTCCAATGCTCCCCTGCATCGTTGATAATGTTAATTTTTGGAAAAGAGTTTATATAGAAATTGATACAAATGAAGCTTTTATTCACGATAAAGATAAACTAAATCGTGTTTATGCAAAAATAAAAATACCACAAAATGCAGCTTTAAGAACACAATTTGTGAAAAATGAGCGGGAAAAATATGTTAATTTATTGGATAGTCTTTCTAAAAAATTGAAAACTCCAAAGAAATGGACAACTGCTGAAAAAAATATTGCAAAACTCTTTCGTAAAGGGGAGTTAACGCAGAGAAATCTAATAATAGCGCAAGACAATATTCGCATTCAATCAGGTCTGAAATCACAATTTGAAGAAGGAATACAGCGCAGTCTTATTCATATGCCAGTTATTTTTCCTGAAATTAAGAAAAGCTCTCTGCCTTTAGATTTAGCTTATTTACCACATGTTGAGAGTAGCTATAATTCAAGAGCCGGTTCTAAAGTGGGTGCAGAAGGGCTTTGGCAGATCATGCCAGGCACAATGCGCCACATAGAAGGTGATGCGGCTGTGAGCAAAAGAACAGATCCAAAAATTTCGACTCGTGTAGCTATGAAGATATTAAAATCCGATTATGAAAAAATACAAAGCTGGCCTTTGACTTTAACTGCTTATAATCATGGTGTTAATGGGATGTTGCGTGCGATATCGGAAACAGGTTCTCGTGATTTATGCAAAATAATTGATCACTACGATTCGCCTTCATTTAAATTTGCTTCTACCAATTTTTATGCTCAGTTCCTTGCAGCCCGTAAGGTAGCTATGCAAAGATACATTGTCTTAGCAAAAAAAGGAGAATCCAGAACCGTACTTAAACGTACGCTTCTCAGTTCACAGGGTGGAAAATTAAAATGAATTTTTTTTCGGATTATTTGTTATCATCTTCATTAAATGTAGAATTGTTATCTGATGTAGAATATAATAGCTTTGCCAAAGGAACAGATAGTATATTAATCAATATATTAAGTGAAGATGAATTTTATCGAAATTCATCGTTATATTTGTTTGCTCGCAAGATTTTTGGCGAATTTAAATTAAAGACTCTTTATCCGTACGATTCAAATGGCAAAGAGTTTTTTTTTGTTGTTCCAAAAAATGAACCGAAAAAATTATCCCATGAGAAACCAGGTAGAGCACATATAGCAAGTTACATTGGCAGTATATTATCCTTACAAATCACTTCGTATCTCATTCAGAAGCAAAATGCTTATGCATTTTTAGTATCTTTATCTGATGATATTAAAAATCTTATTTTAGACAATAATTCTGAATTTATAGTTGGCCTCCTGCAAAAATCAATTTCAAATAAAATTAAAAAAATAACAGAGAAAAATGAACAACAAAAAAAGATCATTCTATCTGAAAAAATATTTTCACAAGACTGTTTTAATCGGGCAATTGCTCTTTCCGATGCAATGACTTACACAAGAACTTTTATCAATATGCCGCCCAATTTATTAAATCCAGAAACTTTTGAAGTCATTCTTAGGCTTTTGGTCAAGAATGAATGTGAAAAGGCGAAAGATCCCAATCATATTCAGCTAGAGAATTGGGATTATGCAAAACTTGAAAAAGAGGGCTGTGGGCTTATTTGTGCTGTTGGAAAAGGCAGTGCGGTTAAGCCTAGACTGATTAAATTAACTTACTCTCCTAAAAAGTTGGCACAAAATATTCCTCACATTGCCTTGGTTGGCAAAGGAATAACTTTTGACTCGGGTGGCTATGATATAAAACCTTCGTCCAATATGCGTAACATGAAAAAAGATATGGGAGGAGCTGCAGCGGCTTTGGGAATTTTTGTGGCCTGCGCCCGAATGAATTTACCTATGCATTTAACCTGTTGGTTGCCTTTAGCTGAAAATATGATTTCATGTGAGGCAATGCGTCCAGGAGATATTTATAAAGCAAGAAATGGTTTGCAGGTTGAAATCGATAATACGGACGCCGAAGGTCGACTTGTTTTAGCCGATGCAATTGCGCTTGCTTGCGAAGAAAAGCCCAATTGGCTCATAGATTTAGCGACACTTACAGGTGCAGCGCGGGTCTCTTTGGGAACTGCAGTTGATTCACTTTTTGGCAATCATTCTGAGACTACGGATATGCTGCAGGCTGCGGCAATTGAAACGGGAGATTGGGTTTGGTCAATGCCATTACCCGATGACTATGGCTCTTATTTTGACTCTTCTGTAGCCGATTTTATGAATGGAAGTGTATCTAGCTATGCGGGATCCATAACTGCGGCCCTTTTTCTCAAAAAATTTGTAACAATTGATAAATGGAACCACATTGATACCTTTATGTGGTCGGATCGTCCAATAAGTCTCTGGTCAGAAAGTGGTCCGACTGGTAAATGTGTCAGGCTAGTGACAAAAGCGATTGAAAATTACATTTCAAAAAGTCAAAAACTCTCTTAATATAAATTAATTAAGTTCTTTTTTAATAAGGAGCAAAAGATTTATGTCTGAAATGCAAACACCAGAAGCAATTGTTAACATGGTTAGTTTGCGTTTAAGAGAGATTATTCATGATATCAATAATGCGCTTTTTGTCACGAAAGGTTTTTTAGAAGAATTGAGTGATGATGTAAAAGAAAAGAAATATACCGATCCCAAATTCGATCATGAAAACTTTAATGATATGATCTCTACCATTTCGAGAAATGTTGAAAAAATAGATCAAAATTTAATTAAATTAAGAAAATTTGCAAAAGAAGAAGTCTTCGAAAAAACAGGTGTGACAAAAACATTGTAGTTTTTATAAAGACACAAAAAAATAAGCCGCCGTTTTGTTCGGAAACCGGCGGCTTCGTCGTCTCTCGGTGGAGAGAATGTGATAGGAAAATGAGAAAGGACAATGCTAAGGCAAGAGTTCAAAAGGAAGGTTATTATTCTCTTTTAAGGAAGGACAAAAATACTGTCCGAACGACAATATCCTTGGGTTACCTTGTAGGTTTCCATGCCGAAGACATAACATGATCTTAGCTAAAGTGCAAGAAAAAACTCAATTCTTTTTAGACTTACAATTTAAAATGAAGAGGAAATATTATACAAAAATTAATAATTATATATACTTAATGAGCGTACTAGTCATTGGAGAAATAAATATCCATTCTGAGATAGTGAGTAAATATTCATTTACTATCAAGTTAATTCTTTAATAATATTGCATTTCATTTTGAATCACGCATTCTGAGCATACCTTCTCTCGCATTTTGTGCGTCATTGCTTTGCGGGGCAAGAGCAATGACCTCTTGATATAGATCGGAAGCCTTATTTTTTCTGTCCATTTTTTCATAAGTTTGTCCTTCTAGCAGTTTAGCATGTGAGAGTTCATGACTGGCCGGATATTTTAAATAAAATGTCTTTAATTCATTTAAAACATTGTTGTACTCGCTCATTCTTAACCATGCTTCAGCAGCTAAAATATTGGATTTCCCAGAGTCATCATAATTAGGAAAGTTTTTTTTCATTTCTTCAAGAGCAACTATTGCTTCTCCGAATTGAGCTTGTTGAATCTTAATTTCTGCTTTAGCTAATAATTGTGCCGCACTCATCGGGTTAGATGAAGCCTGCGTCATCTCCATTTTTCCAGGGTCTTTTGCAATTGAGCTAGGTCTTTCTTCAAGCGCATAGCGGCTTTCTAGGATATCTGGAAGCATGCTTTGCCCAGTGGAACTTGAGGGAGATTTATTAGATACATTAAGGTCTTCGAAAATTCCAGAGCGTAAACCCCGTTTAATTATTTCTATTTCCCTTTTATTTGTTGAGATTATTTCACTTAAACTAAAAACATCGTTTCGCAGTTGAGTTATAACTTTTTTTGATATTCTATTGTCCTGATTCAGATCGTTGATTTGATACATCAGTGCTTTATTATCTTTTTCAAGTTTTAATAGTCTTTTTTCTTGGTCTTTATTGATATTTTGTAAATTATCTATTGTCTCAATTTTCGCAAATTGGTCGAAATCAGGCAGTGCAGGGGCTTTTTTTTGTGTCCCCATCGCTGAGCTGCCTTCTGCTGTAGATTCATCACTTCCATTTTGTGTTTCATCTTCTGAAACGGGTTTGGGTGTTGTAGATATGCATGAGTAAAGAAAAAATGCGAAGATACAGAATGTGAATAAATAAAAGAAAGAACTCTTCTTTTGCATTTTATTTTTTTCCTCTTTTTGTTAAAATATAAAAATTAATTTATTATAAATTATATTTTAACAAAAAGAGGATGAATTATTTGCATTATATAATAGAAAATATCATTGTTTTAGTGAGTCCGCTGCAAAAGCAATTTAATTTGCTCTATCAGGAGAGTTTTATAATCTAAAAAATCATTTGAAAAATTCTCAAATACTTTTTCTAGCATGCACAATGCACTTTCGGTTTGGCTTGCCGAAAGTGAAACAGCATCATCCATGCCAAGTAAATGCGGAGCAGTCATTTTATCTTGTGCTTCATCTTTTCCGGCAGTTTTTCCAAGTTCTGCACTTGATTTTGTCATATCAAGAATATCATCGATGATTTGGAAAGCGAGGCCTATGCGTATTCCTGCCTCGCGGATAAGAGAACGCATTTCTAAAAATTGTGTGGGGTTAATTTCTAATTTTTGCGCAGAGAGTCCACAGATAAAGCCAAGTTCAAGACAGGTACCCAGCATTTTACCTGTTTTATTTCTATGGACAATTTCCATTTGTTCCCAGATTACCTTTTTGTTTCCAGTCAAGGATATATCAAGCCACTGCCCCCAAACCATCCCTTCTGCTCCCGCACCTTTGGCCAAAGCTTGAATGAGAAATGTTGTATAATGCTGATTTTGCAGATGAACATATTGAGTTTCCGCTAATACTGCGAAAGCTTGGGTGAGCAAAGCATCGCCGACAAGTAGGGCTTTTGCATCACCATAGACCTTATGAGTTGTGGGTTTTCCACGTCTTAAATCATCGTTGTCCATGCAAGGCAGATCATCATGGACCAATGAGTAGGTATGGATTTTTTCAACAGCCAGAGCAGCTTTAAATGCTGTTTTAAGCCCTTCTTTGCCACCAAATGCACCTGCTGTAAGAAGGACAAGGAGAGGGCGAATGCGTTTTCCTCCTGCTTGGAGAGGGTACATGTAAGCTTCCGATATTTCACTGGATATGTCGTTAGAAGCCGGATTTGTTTCCAATTCCAAGCGATAGTTTTCAAGAATGAGATTGAATTCGTTCAGAAGACTTTCAATGTGAGCACTGTTTTTAAGCATTTTTTACCTCTAGAAGTGAGTGCCTCTTACCCTTAAAAGAATTTTCTCTATCATATACTCGCAGAAACTGCTTGCAAAAAGTTGATTTTGTTTGTAGGGTTTGCGCCACTGCGTTTTTTTAACGCGTACATGAAAAAAAGAATCTAGGAGTCAATTAAATGCGCGATATTATTAAGCTTATTTGTAGCGGTGACGGAAAAATTTCTTGTTCTGGCAATAATCTTTATTCCACTACAAAAAATAAAAAAGCTTCTACAAAGAAGCTAGAACTCAAAAAATTCTGTAAATATTGCGGTAAACATACGCTTCACAGAGAAAGCAAATAATTTGCTTTTTATAAAAAGCCACCTCATTTTATTATGAGGTGGCTTTTTTATTTTTTAAGTGGAAATTTTAGGATAAATTCACTCCCCTCATTTATAACAGACTCAACAGTTATACTTCCGCCATGTTGTTTAACCAGCGAATAAGTTATAGAGAGACCGAGTCCTGTTCCTTCGCCGACTGTTTTTGTTGTAAAAAACGGATCGAATATTTTATTGATAATATCGGGATGAATCCCACAGCCTGTGTCTTTTATTTTGATGCAGACAAAATCATTTTCTGTTGATTTTTCAATTTCGATCACACCGCCATTTTTCATTGCTTGAATTGCATTAGAAATCAAATTTAGAAATATTTGGCCAATCTGACCATTATTGCCATAAATGGTGTCATCGCTATTATCTAAAATATCCCAGACAACTGTTATATTCTTTTGGGTTAATAATCCCTTAGCTAACTTAACTGTTTTTTGTATTTCAGCGAGCAATTGAATTTCATTTTTAACTTCTACATGAGCCTCGAGACGAGCAAAATTTAATAAATTTTCAACAATTTCTTTACACTTTCGCGCTGCAATTTCTATTTGTTCTAAATCCTCTTTGTGTGGATTTTCTTCATTCATTTCTGATAGGACAATTTGTGTAAATGCTAAAACTCCTGCAAGTGGGCTATTTATTTCATGAGCGACTCCACCTGCAAGCTTTCCGATTGCAACTAATTTGTCTGAGTGAGCCAATGTTTTTTGCAGGTTTTTCTGGTCAGATATATCTCGATAATGAACAACATATCTTAAATTATTTTTTTCATTTGCGGGTACATAATGGACGAGTATTTCGAATTCTTTATTTTCTATTAGACTATCTGAAGTCCATTTAATATTTTTATCATTTTCATTTACTTTTTGTACGAGGCAATGTTCACAAGGTAAATTTCTTTTTGCAAATATATTATAACATTTATTACCAGGTATTTTTGTAATATTATCTAATTTATGGTTTTCAACCATGTAAAAATAAGCTTTATTTTGTCGAATAATATTATAATCACTATCAATAAGAATAAGAGGGTCAGCAATGGCATCTATCATTGAGAGCCATTGCTGCTTGAGATCTTCCATGAAATTATAATTATCTTTGGAAGTCATTAGGTGATTTCATGTTCATCAATGATGAATTAAAGGTTGATTGTTCTTTGAGCTGGTGACTCCTGCAAGTGCAAGCGCTTGTGAGTTTTTTAAGCGTGTTTCTAAAGCATCATCATGTTCCCAAGCAATAGCATGCAATAAAACCGTGTCCATATGATCAACCGGGACGACTTCAAGATCCTGGATAATATTTTTTGGTATTTCTAAAAGATCTCTTTCGTTTTCTTTTGGAATAATTACGCGTTTAATCCCTCCGCGGTGTGCTGCAAGAAGTTTTTCTTTTAATCCACCAATAGGAAGAACACGTCCACGCAGTGTTATTTCGCCTGTCATAGCAACTTCCCGATTAAATGGCTTTTTTGTCAGTGCACTGACAAGTGCAGTTGCCATTGTTATGCCCGCACTTGGGCCATCTTTTGGAATAGCACCTTCAGGAAAATGCACGTGAATATCTATTTTTGAATAAAATTCTTCTTCTAGGCCTAAAAATGCAGCACGCGAGCGAACATAGCTAAAGGCCGCTTGGGCTGATTCTTGCATGACATCACCCAATTTACCTGTGATTTTTAGATTTCCTTTTCCACTCATAACAGCAACTTCTGTGACTAATAAATCTCCTCCTACCTCAGTGTAGGCGAGTCCTTGGCCTATGCCAATTTCATTGCACAATTCTTTTTCACCAATACTGTATTTTCTTGGTCCTAAATATTTTTGCACAAGTGCTGCATCGACTAGAGGTGCTTTTACTCCTTCAAGAGTTGATAGCTTTGTTAAATCATTAGTTTCTTTATTGTTAACCTCTTTTTGTTGAGAATCTTTAGCAGCATTTTCTTTGATAGATGTAGAAATTTCTTTAACATTCGATTCTTTATTTTGAGCAGCTGTTTCTTTAACTGATGGATTAGTTTTGGGCGCAGTCTTTTTATGGTTTTTCAATAACTCTCTAGCAATTTTCCTACAGACGCTTGAGATCTCTCTCTCTAAATTTCTAACGCCTGCTTCACGTGTATAATAGCGTACCAATTCTTCTAGGGCAGAGTTTTCAAATTTGAGTTCAGATTTATCGAGTCCATTTGCTTTAATCGATTTTTGAATAAGATGTTGTTGGCCAATATTAATTTTTTCTTGTTCAGTATAGCCACTTAAATATATTATTTCCATGCGATCAAGCAAGGGCTTGGGCACTCCGCTCAAGCTATTTGCTGTTGCGATAAAGAGAGCTTGAGAGAGATCGTAATCTAGGTCGAGATAATGGTCATTAAAAGCATGATTTTGTTCAGGATCAAGGACTTCAAGCATAGCGCTTGAGGGGTCTCCTCTAAAGTCTGAGCTCATTTTATCAATTTCATCTAGTAATATAACTGGATTACCACTGCTTGCTTTTTTGATAGCATTGAGAATTTTGCCTGGCATCGCTCCAATATATGTGCGTCTGTGTCCACGAATTTCTGCTTCGTCACGGACACCTCCGAGGGCAATCCGGGAAAATGTTCTGCCAGTTGAACGTGCCACACTTTTTGCAAGACTCGTTTTTCCAACACCAGGAGGGCCGACTAAACAAAGTATGGGTCCTTTAATCTTGTTAGAAAGACTCGTGACAGCTAGATATTCTAGAATTCTTTCTTTTACTTTTTCTAGGCCAAAGTGATCTTCATTTAACACTTCTTCTGCAAAATTTTGATCTTTAATTGTATTTGCGTAATCAGCCCAAGGTAACGAAAGAACGGTGTCGATATAATTTCTAACAACAGTTGCTTCCGCACTCATTGGACTCATACTGCGCAACTTTTTAACTTCTTTTTTAAGTTTTTCGCGCGCTTCATCACTTAATTTTTTGGCTTTGATTTTGCTTTCAATTTCTGCAATTTCAGTGCGAATGTCATCTGCATTGCCCAATTCTTTTTGAATAGCATTCATTTGCTCATTTAAATAATATTCTTTTTGTGTTTTCTCCATTTGCCGTTTGACGCGTGCTCTAATTTTCTTTTCGACTCTCAGAATTTCTATTTCGGATTGAATAATGCTGAATATTTCTTCAAGTCTTTTAGCAGGATCAACGGTTTCTAAGATTCTTTGTTTATCTGCTAATTTTAAATTTGCAAGTTGAACAACCAATGTGTCAGCAAGACGACTTTCATCTTCAATACTTGAAATGGAAAAAACCATTTCAGGCGGAACTTTTTTATTCAGTTTGACATAAGTGTCAAAGGCTTGTTTAACAGTGCGCACAAGAGCTTCATTTTCTGCGGAACGACCAGAAGGTTCTTGAATTTCTGTGACTTCAACTACGAGCATTTCTGTTGATTCTGTGTATTTAAGAATGCGACCTCTTTTTTTACCTTCAACTAGAATTTTTACTGTGCCATCTGGCAGTCTTAGCAATTGTAATATCTGTGCTATTGTGCCAAATTCATAAATTTCTTCGGGTAGGGGGTCATTGGATTTTGGTTTTTTTTGCGCCGCTAAAAAAATCTCTCTATTTCGAGCCATTGCATCATCGAGAGCTTTAATACTTTTTTCCCGTCCAACAAACAGAGGGACAACTGTGTGTGGAAATACAAGCAATTCCCTCAAAGGCAAGAGCGGTAAAGTTCGGCTTGTCGTTTTTTTATCAGCCATGTTGAGCTTCTCCTTTGCGGTCTTGATTATATGTATACCTTCTCAATCTATTCTATGCCATCCTTACAGTTTGGCAATACTAAGAGACTTAAGTCTTTAAATCAGAAAATCACTAAAGAAACGAATGGCCTCAGCCTCTTCTTTCATAAATCTTTTGCGGATTTTTGCAAAGTGCTTATTCCCTAACGCTTCTTGCTCTCTCAGAATTTCGGCTAGAGTTTCATTGTTTGTGAGTGGGTGAAAAGGCACAGCCCGCAGTACGACAATTTCCTGACTTTTCCAAATAGTTTGAAGAGTTGTGCGTGAAACAAAACTTTTACCGATTTTCCTCTGTTCTTTTTGTAGGTTAGTATTGATTTCGTTGAGTATTGAATTTATTTTCTTTGTAACTCGTAAAAAATCTGCAGTTTTTCCAAAATCAAATTTTTTCAATTCTTTAGCAAAAATTTTATTCTCTAAAAAATGAATTTTCTTTGCTAATTCCATGCGCATCTTTAATTCTTTAGGCATAAATCTATATGTTACTATACTCGTTTCTGGTTGACTTGTAAGTTCAAATGATGTGTGAGCAGAAACTAATTGAGCAAGCAAAAATGCATTTTTAATTGCATTATTAATGAGAGATTCATACCCTTCGCGACCAAATACTTTGAAAGAAAACCAAAGTTTTAATGAGTCAAATCGCCTGCTTCCTTCTATACTTGTTTTCCCGAGATCCACACTGCCTTCACGGATAATATAATGAGCAGATTGATGTAAGGAATCCAAAGATTTTTTATTTTTAAATAAGACAGCGCTTTGTGACATCGTAAGATACATAAATTTATGTCCATCTATAACAACTGAATCTGCTTTCTTTATTCCCTTCAATAAATTTTTATATTTATTGCTTAAAAGAATAGCGCCTCCCCAAGCGGCATCAACATGAAACCAAATCTTATTTTCTTTACAAATTCGTGCTAGAATTGAGAGATCATCAACATTTCCGGTTTCTGTACTTGCAGCTATGCCAATTATTGCAATGATTTTCACTTTATTAAGAGTTAAATTTTGAATTCTTTTTTTTAGTTCAGCAATATTGATTTTATTTGTAAAGAAATGGCAGGGAATTGAAATGACGTTTTCTTCGCCTATTCCCATGACAGCGCATGCTTTTTTAATTGAATAATGTCCCCTTTCACTTACTAACACCACAGCGCGAACACATTGCGCATTTTTATACGATAAATAAACGCCCTTTTTATGAAGCTCTGGAAAAGCATTATTTCGTGCAGCAACTAATGCTGTAATGTTTCCAATTGTGCCACCGCTGCAACAATTGCCCACAGATCCTTGAGAACTTTGTAAAATATTTTTATAGTAATTTTCGCTTTTCTCATAAATAAGTCTATGTAACCAGCAGAGAGTTTGCATTTCAACAAAAGTTGCAGAGAGTGCTGTTTCAATTTTTACCACATTTTGATTTAAAGCGCTTATAATTAGGTCACAAATTAAAAGAAAATGAGGAGAGGCTCCTGTCATATGCCCAATAAATGCTGGATGGGAAACGTGAACTGAATTTTTAATTATATTTTCAATAGTTTCGTTTAAAACTATGGGGATCGTTTGACCTTTATCTGGAATTTTTAAGGAAATAAATTTTTTAGAAATTTCGCTTGGTAATTTATCTGAATGGATTTTAAATCCATTATGATTTTCGAGGAAATCAAGAATAGCTTTGAGAGAGATAGATACCCATTTTTGGAATTCTATATCGTTAATTGATGAATGGAAATATCTAGATATGAGCGAAGAAATATTCATATTTATTTCAATCCTAAAAAGGTGAGACAATGACAAGTCAGAACATTCTTTTCAGATGACTCTTACTCTTTCGGACATATCACTTGTCTATAAAAAAACTTTTCGGCATTTTGTATCAGATTTTTTTGCTGCAAATCTTGCATTAAGCAGGAATGAAATGTAAGTAGAAATTTCCGAGTATTCGGGTTTTTAATTAACACATGGAGTTATTTTTATTATGGCTAAAAGCAAAAGCACACTCACAACTGTCCCAACAAGTTCTATCATTGCAGACGTTTCAGCGCGTTTTGAACAACTTCCAAAGAAAATGACTAAAGAAGTCATTTCAGCTTTTCTTGAAGCTATTGAAGAAAATGTAGCAGGTGGGCATAAAGTTCGTATTGATAAAGTCGGAATTCTTACTTGCAAAGATCGCGCAGCACGTAAAGGTCGTAATCCACAAACTGGTGAAGAGATTAAAATCCCTGCGTCTAAAAAGATCAGCTTCCGCGTTGCGAAATCTTTGAAAGAAAGAGTTGGAGTTGCAAAGAAAACTACGGCTAAAAAGAAATAATATTTCTTTTTATTCGTTGTAATCGTCGTCAGCCCCAGCCATTACGAGCTTGCTATCATCAAGATTAGCGTTATTTACAGCCTCTCTGAGCTTTTCAGAGGGGTGAAAGGTAACAACTCTACGTGCAGATATTTCAATGCGCTGTCCTGTGTGCGGATTCCGTCCAGGACGGCTTCTTTTTTCACGCACAACCCATTTGCCAAATCCGGAAATTTTTACTTCTTCTCCATTTTCTAGTTTAGATTTAATGGACTCTAAAATGGTTTCTACCAAGTTTTTCGCTTCTTGCGAAGAAAATTGAGTCCTGGAACGAATTAATTCAACAATCTTGTCTTTGGTTAGAGTCATAATCACCCTCTCTAAGATAACTTGCTAGAACCTTTGTAGTTCTATTTTTTCACATTATTCTGTACAAACACAATCCCCATCAGTGTCAACTTTTCCCCTGTGGTCAATAGCCCTTACGATAAAAATAAGGGAAAAGGAAGCCTTTCTTGCTTACCATTTTTATTTAGAAGATGCACTCAATTGTTTTTAAAAAATAGATATGCTAATATTTCATCTTGTTTTTATTGTTCTTTTCGCTATTAGGAGTTTCTGCTCAATGAAAGAATCTACACAAATAACTAAAAATAAACCTACGCAAAAAACTTTAGAGAGTCGAAAAAGATTTCTTACAGGTATCAAAGCGACAGGACAAATTCATCTTGGCAATTATTTTGGTGCAATAAAACCTATGATGGAATTATCGCAAAATAGTGAAAATGAAGTTATTTTAATGTGTGTAGATTGGCATGGGCTGACAAATCGTGCAAAAATCATGGCTCCAGGTGAGTTATCTCACTCGATTATTGCGCTGTATCTTGCTTTAGGATTCAATTTAAATGGGAATTCAATCCTTTTACAAAGTGATTTCCCGCAAATTCATGAAAATGCTTGGTACCTTTCGTGCTCAACGGCCTCAGGCCTATTAGAGCGCTCTCATGCCTATAAAGACGCTTTAGCGAATGGCAAAGAAGCCTCTGCTGGTCTTTTGTATTATCCTGTCTTGATGGCAAGTGATATCGTGACTTTTGATTCTCAATATATCCCAGTTGGAAAAGATCAAAATCAACATCTTGAATACGCTTCTGACATGGCTAAGTTATTCAATAATTTAGTTGCTACAGATGTCTATATTGAAGCAAAAGGAGTCGAAAGGGAAATACCAACACTCATTGGGACAGACGGCGATCGCAAAATGAGTAAGAGTTATAATAATGAAATACCAATATTTGCAGCTAAAAAAGATATTGAGAAAAAAGTAAAGGAAATAAAAACTGACTCAAAAGGTCTCGATGAGCCAAAAGATCCAAATACATGTACAATTTTTCAAATTTTTCAATCCTTTGCTTCTAAGGATGCTATCTCTTATATGAGAGAAAGACTCGAAAAAGGAACTGGTTATGGCTATGGGCACGCAAAAAAAGACTTTGTGGATGAACATGAGAGAGTTTTTGGTGTCTTTAGAGAGAAATATGACTATTATTTAAATAACGAAAAAGTTGTAAAAGATCTCTTAGAGCCAGGCTATGAGCGTGCTAATAATTATGCCAACGCTGTGCTGGAAAGAGCGCGTACAGCATTAGGATTAAAATCCTATAATAGAATTAAATAACAATTTATAAAATTTTATTTTAAATAGGTGTTTTTATAAAAACGATTTTATTTTAGATAAAATCGTTTTTTGTCATGCGATGCACTTTCATAGTATTGCTAGGTAACATTTGAGTAACAGGTATGCCTCCTGTTATTAAAATGAGATCTCCTTCTTTTACGAACTTTTCTTTTGCTAAATACTTAGTAATTTCAGAAAACGCAGTGTCAGAATCATAAAAAATATTATTTAAGACTCCAACAACGCCTCTCACTAAACTCAATTTACGCACAACATCAGGGCGAGGGCTAAAGGCTATCACAGGAGCTTGTGGGCGATATTTTGCAACGTAACGAGCCATACTGCCGGTAAGAGTAAGACAGACAATTGCAGTCGCTTGCATTTTTTCTGCAAGTTCTGTTGTTGTCCGTGCGAATACTTCAGCTGCTGTTTCGTTTTCTGGGCGATTTATAGAAACAGGCTCAATAGGGCTGACGCTTTTGCTTCTGTCAACGCGATTTAGAATATCGCGCATAGTAAGCACAGCGAGTTCTGGATATTTACCAGAAGCGCTTTCGCCAGAGAGCATAGTCGCATCGGCATGGTCGTACACGGCATTCGCAACGTCACAGATTTCTGCTTTAGTTGGTCGTCTGTGCTCAATCATAGAATCAAGCATTTGCGTTGCAACAATAACAGGTTTCCCTTTGTTAAGAGCAGCTTCGATGATTTTCTTTTGATAAGCTGCAACATTGGCAAATCCGCACTCAACTCCAAGGTCACCGCGGGCCACCATGATTCCATCTGAAACTTCACAAATATCGTCGATAAATTGAACTGCACTGAGCATTTCGACTTTAGTGATAATTGGAATTTCAGAGCCAAGCGCTCTGAGCATCATTCTGAGTTTAGATACGTCAGCAGCAGTTTGTACAAATGAAAGAGCGATATAATCCACACCTTGTGCAACGCCAAAAAGAAGATCTCGAATGTCTTTTTCAGTTGTTGCTGGTATAGAAAGGTGACATTCTGGGAAGTTTACCCCTTTTCTCGATTTCAAAAATCCGCCATGTGTGACTTCGCAGTCTACATCAGATCCTCTAATATCTATAATTTTCATGGCAAGAAGGCCGTCATCGAGAAGAATGCGTGCTCCAACTTTTACATCTGTCGCGAGTTCTCTATAGTCGATTGGTAGGATTGCATCATCAATTTGTTCAGGAGCATAACGTAGGGTTATTTTCTGCCCCTTTTTAATATTTATTCCACCATCTTTTAACTTACCGGTTCGAATTTTAGGACCCTGTAAATCCTGCAAAATTGCAACTTGTACATTTTTTTCTTTAGATATTTCTCTTATTAAAGCTATGTTTGCAGCATGCACGGCATGTTCACCGTGGGAAAAATTGAGTCTTGCAACATTCATTCCGGCATCGATCAATTTGGAAATCATTTCTTTTGTGCTTGAAGAAGGGCCAAGTGTGCAAACAATTTTTGTTCTAGGAAGACTGCTGAGATCCATATTAATCCTCATCTGAGTTGTTAAAGGTGTTGCGTGAATTTATAATTTGTTCGACTTGGGCTTCTGTTTCAAAAAGTTGGAGCTTTAATTTTTCAATAAGTGAATAGGCCTCTTCGAGCTTTTGAGAGAGTTGATTGATAGATAGGTTATCCTTTTCCATGCTCAATATAATTTCGTTTGCCTGTTCTAAAAGTTCGTCGTAATTTGAGTTTTCCATTCTTCTCTCATTTATCTTTGAAGTAGATTTGTTTTTCTTCCTCAGATTCTATCTTCTTGAAGGGTAATCCCATTCACTGACACATCTACAAAGATATGTTCATTTGTGCAAATATTCGCGAATTCTAGTTTCAAATCTTTGGGGGGGTTTTCTGCTAGAAAATCATGGGCCGTGATTATTTCACCATTGTTGTTGTAAACAAGGGCAAAACCTCTTTGCAAAGCTTGTTGAGTGCTCTGTTTATAAATGCGCAATACGTGTTCAAGGCGATCTAAATTTCTTTTTTCGGACTGCAAAACTCTTCGCGCGGATATGGCAAGTTTATTTTCGAGCGAATTGAGAAACTCTTTTTCTCGAGCAAATTTGCGTAGAAGATGACCGCTCAAATTTTCCATCCGGGTGAAAAATAAATTAAGTGTGTTTAAAACTGTTGTAGAGAGAAAACGCGCAGCCGCAGTTGGTGTTTTTTCGCTGACACAAGAAACTTCATCAGCGATACTTTTATCATCAAAATGTCCGACAGCTGTCAGAACGGGGAGTGAGGAATAAGCTATTTTTTTAGCTATTTCGATATTATCAAACCATCTGAGGTCGAGTTTGCTTCCTCCCCCTCTACTGATAACAATGCAATCAAATTTCGGGTTATTTTGTTCGATTTGTGTAAATGCATTGCAAATATTTTCAGATGTTTTTTCACCCTGCATATTGCAATCATAAATTGTGATACGAAAAGCGATTTCTGATAATTTGAGTTCATTGAGAAAGTCGGAACAGGCTCGGCTGTTTTCAGCAGTTATGAGTGCGATTTTTAAGGGTATCTTTGGGATTTTTAATCTCTTATTTTTGTCGTAAAGCCCTCTTTTTTTTAGGTCTTGAACGATTGCAAGCCTCTGTAGATAAAGATCTCCTTGAGTGTATTGGATATCTATATCTTCAATGATCGCATTGATCCGTGCGCCTTCTTTACGAAAATCACAGGCTACAAGGATTTTAATTTTCGAACCATCCTGTAGTATAATTTGAGAGATTTTATCAGCAAGCAGCTTTCGCTTACCCTGCCATAAAATACAGGGAATACTGGTCGCCTTTAAACTTGTAGCTAGATTTATCTGTGCTTCCTCGCGATCGGACAGATCAAAAAAAGTATGCCCATTTGCAATTTTAAAACTGGTCACTTCACCAAATATCCAATATTTATCGGCTAAGTTTTTTCGAATAAAGGATTCAATCATATAGACGAAGTTAGAAACACTTAATTCATTGCTGATTTCTTCATATTTACTAGGAATATCTATATTACTTTGCTTATTAACTTCAAGGTTTTCATTTTGAAGAAAGCCAAAATTAGCAATTAATTCAAGATTTGCTTTGCTTGGGACAAGCCACCAATTTTTTCGCGTAGGATCCCAACGCCCTCCTGCTTTTTTTATCTCTTCTTTTATAGAATAAGTATCGCCCAAAAGGATAAGTTTATTGTCTGAAACTTGATAAGTTCTTTTCATTTTTTTTCTTCATACGTCACAGAGTATTTGAGATTTGGGGATAAGGCAGGATATTCATTTGACCAAATCATAAGATCATCCGTGTAGCTTTTATCCACAAGTCTTGGGGATGATTTTGCTTTTAAAAGAGAAAAATCATTGGAGTTATTTAATACGATAAAATTATTATTTAATAAATTTGAATTTGGATGCAAAACGTATTGTCCTATTGCAATTTGGGTTGGGCTTAAAGGCTTACCATCCTTTAGAAGTTCAATTTTATATTCATTAATAAAGTTGTCGCTATTAATAAGACAGCTTAACTCCCATTCGTCTATATTCTGTTCTTCTGACATTTTCAATTCAACTGTAAAATAATTTTGTTTTTGATCGTAGCCAAAGTTTGAATTTTTTATACTTTTGTTTGAAAAGCATCTGAGTACTTTATCTTTTGAAAAAAGTTTAATTTTAGCAGATTTTAGATTGATAAATGAAAACGATATATCTTTTATTTGATTTTTCAATCTTATATCTTCAATTTCCTTCTGGTAAGATTTGGTTTTTTCAAGGGAAAATTTGAATTTATTATCTGAGATATAATCATCATTGTTAAAAATAAATGCATCGATATCTTTTGATTGTATAACAATACTATTAGGTAAATTAAATGTTACTTTGCTTTTGTCTTCTTTAATTAGTTTCAACAGAATATCCATTACTAAACTTTGTTGGAACTTAACATGGTTAAATTTCTTTTGAATTTCTCTTATTATTTCTAAATTTTCATTGCTTGGAATAGAAATAATTAAGTTTTGGTTAGAATTCATGATATTATTATTCAAGTCAAAGTCTTCACCAGTTAAAACAATTATTTTTATTTCAGATTTTAACTGGTCGATAATATCAGAAATAACGGAAACATTATTTATTTTGGGATTATTTAGGTCGATACGAAAGACTTCAGAATTAGATTTTCTTATGCTATCTAAAACAATGTTTTTTATATTAAAAATGGATCTTTCTCTTCTGATATTTATGAGAGTGTTTGTATGCTGAATTTGTGCTTCTTTGATCTTATTTGAGAAAATATTAATTCTTAGTAGGTCTTTAGATTTTTGGTTAATTGTATTGAAAAGAAATTTTTCACGCTCTTTAAATAAATCTGTTGAGTCATATGTATAGCCATTATTAATCGGGGAAAAATTCGTTTCTAAAGCTCTGATATTTTGTTCGAAAGAAGAATAAACTGGATATGAATTTTGACTTATAAAAGAAGTCTCGGGGTTCAGTTTTTCTTTTAAAATTTTTATTAGATTATCGCCTTTGTTTAGGTTTGCTGTAAGAAATAATATTTTCTGAGAGTTAGCAATTTGCTTTTTCTCAATACCATAAAAAATAAGAATTCCTGAAGAATTTTTTTTCCAAGATATTGTTATTGATTTACCATCTCTATCACTCGGAATACTGATTTTTAATCTTTCATTATTTTTAATTTCAAAATTATCAAATTTTTTATTTTCATAAGTAATTGTTATGTAATTTGCTGTTTCTATTTTATTGGGTGGCGCTCCTTTATTCTCAAAAATGAGACTTTTTTCTTTTAATATATCTAAACAATCACAGCTTATACTTTCTCCACTAGTGAAAATAATAGAATCAATTATTATGTTGCTTTTTGCATCATTTCCGAATTGGAATTTAATTTTATTGACCAATTTTTCAGTGTTATAAATGTCAATAATTTTTGGATCTGTTTTTTCATAACTATCAATTTCTTGAGAGCGTAGTTTTCCTTTTTTTGCAAAGTGAAATAATTCAAATAAATTTTTTTCGTCAATTCGGTTTGTTAGTTCAAGAAAAATTTTATCATTTTTTGATATAGATCTATTAATAAACTCATCTAAATTAAATTCATTTATCATTTTTTGAGTGTTTTCAAACCGATTTAAAAATAAATATGTATCTTCCTTAAAGAAAAATATAAATACAGGGATTAAAATGAGCAAAAATAAAACTATATTTCGTATCTTATATTTTTTTTTCTTCATATTCTTTCCACTGTCAATGAGAAGTATCTGTCAAAATTATTTTCATCAATGAGTAGATTTAAATCTTGCTCAAATGTTTTTCTTATTTGAATTTCGCATTTTTTAGGATCTGTATTTTGTTTTCCTTTTAGAACAATTTTTTTCGGAAAATCACGGTTATTATTCTCATAAAATGCGGAAAATTCATGTTCTAATCCAACATTATTGCAGGAAAATTTTCTCTTAATCGTATTGTTTAACACATAATCGTTGCCGCTTTTACTTGTGACTCGACTGTCAATTATATTAAAAATATTTTGCTTTATAGCTTTTATTTCTTCTTCATACTCAAAAAGAATATTGGATTCTATTTTTGAATTATTTATGATATTTTCTTTTGAAAAAGATATTAAACTAATATCATTCGAATCAGTCTTGCCTTGCTTTATGAGTTTAATTATTTTGCAAAACATTTTCTCAGGTTGAATAAAGAATATTTTAATTTTAATATTGTTGTTTTCAATAGTTTCATTAATTCTTTCAATTACTTTAATAAGATTATTTTCTCCAATGTCATTTCGTAAAATATTTATTATAATTTTTTTCTTTTTTAATTCAGAAATGCTGTTTATATTGGTATAAATATTTTCAGCTGTTAAGTTTGTATCATCGGACATCGAGTTTAAGCAAAGTGTTTTAGGGATTTTTTTAATTATAATTTTATTGGGAATAAAAATTAAAAAGGGATTGAAATTTTTTAATATTGAATAGGAATATATTTCATTTATTCGATTATCGCAGTGGATTCCACCATCAAATGTTTGAATTAAGGCTCCTACACTGGATGGATTACCAATGTTGCTGATATATATAATTTTATCACTGCTTTTATTTGATTTTATATAATTTTTTAGTGCTTCAATACGGGAATTAGAAGGATTCTCATCGCGAATACCAGTTTCGAATGGATATAGACCTGAAAGCAGTGTGGCATAATTTGCCAGCAGCGAATTTGATATGAGCGGTATTTTTTCTTCCTCAAATTTAAAATTCTCTTTTATATACTCAAACTCAGGAGAGGATTTAAATTTATTTATATTGGAATCATCTGTGTTTTCAATAATAAATATTATGTCTGAATTTTCAATATTATTCTTAGATTCTAATCTGAAGTCTTTGGTTTTTTTCCAGTCATATATTAAGTATGAGAAAATAATTATAAAAATAAAAATAATTCTTATTTTTCTATTCATAGCATTTTCATTTATATTTACAAAAAATATAATTAAAGAAATAATAAAAAATACAAGAAAAAAATAATTTACCATTTTTGAAAAGTCAATTATGTCTTGCGACTGAATAGCATTGAAGCCGAATGAGAATCCATCGTAATGAGTTGAAATTAAAAAAAGAATAGTAAGAAAAAATGAAAAAATTCTTTGTACTTTTATTTGTGATTTAATCAAAATAATTCCACAACAAAATCTTAAAACTATAGCAGGTATCAATGTGGCAATAAACGAACTAACAAGTAATAGAAATATATGCAGGCTTGTTGGCGATGAAATGTTACTTATAATTATGTTTTTATCAAAATAACTTTGAAAATCTTTTGTCCAATTTATAATATCATATAAAGATTTTGTTGAAGCATAAAAAATGGAAAATATAATTAAGAAAAATAAATAACTTTTGTCTAAGGAAAATTTGGATAGATTAGACATTGAGGATTTAGAAAATTTATGTCTAGACATGGATTCCTATTCCCGATAAATTAAAAATCTTGATAAATCCTTCATAAAACCAAATTCATCTTGTTTCGTTGTTTCTAAAAGGGTTTTCAGATTTTCACTGTTACTTTGCGACTTAGCGTTTTCAAAATGATCATACCATTGTTCTTTGCCAAGAATAAGGTTAATAGGCAAATCTTTGAAATTATATTCATATCCTGGCGCACTCCATTTAAAATCTTTGGGATGGGCGTGGCAGCAGAAATGGATAAAGCACATGCCAAGAGCAAAAAGATTTATATTTTCTGGGACACTGACGTGAAATTGAATGCCATTACAAATCTCACCCATGTACTTATTAAAAGTTGGTCTAAAATGATGCTCGCGCATAAAAAGAGAGTTATTTTGACTTGAGTCATATAGATATAGAGAACTAATTTCTTTAAGAAAGGAAATACATTTTTGCACATCAAGCCATGGTGCTCCAATCAATTGAAATGGAATTGTACTTCCTCTGCCTTCACTTACATTGGTTCCTTCCAAAGAAACAAAAGCAGGGAAAAAGAATGCAGATTCCCAGCAAGGAATATTGGGGGAAGGCATTGCCCATTTTAATTTTTTTAATTCGCTTAATTTAGTTTTTCTGTTAAGTAAATCAACTGGAATTACTTGATAATCCAATTTTAAATTATCATGATCTTTAAAATAATATCCAAGTTCTCCCATACTCAATCCATGTCTCATCGGAATATCATACCATCCGACAAAGCTAAGCCATTTTTTTTCAAGTCTGTTACCTTCGACTAGCTGCCATTCATTTTTATGATTTTGAAAACCAAGTCCGAGTGGGTTCGCTCTATCAAACACAACAATTTTTTTATTATACTTTGCAGCCGCTCTCATGCATGCTGCTAAAGTTAACATATAAGTATAAACCCTGCAGCCAATATCTTGTAAATCTATGACTAATGTATCAACGTTTTCTAATTGTTCCCGTTGTGGTTCCCTAGTGTCAGAATATAAACTGAAAAGGGGAACTTTATGCCCATCTGAAAATTTATAGAAATCGTCAGGAGTTTCTTTCATGTTATCTTGTTCTGTTTGACGATAGCCATGTTGCGGACCAAAAACAGTTGTTACTTTACAATTGTCTGTTTTTTTTGCTGCATTGTAAATCATTTCTGTAGATGGAATAAATTTTGTACTGGCTGATGTTTGATTGGAAACAATTCCAACTTTTTTTAAATCTTTTAAAAGGTCAAATTCAATTTCTAATTTATCTATTGCTGGATTCATTTTTACCCTCATCATTATTCTTGTAATATTTTCTTTCAAAATGATGTGTCTTATTGTTGAGCTATGCAAAAAGTACCTACTTTAGAGAATGCAGTAATCTCCGATCTCCTTTTCAGTCCTTGTTCATGATGGCACAAGAAAATTAAAAAATAAAATTTTCTAGCCGCCGCATAATTTATGAAAAGTTTTTGCGTTGAAATTGAACTTGGAATCGAGGCAATCATGGAAGATTGTCAATCTCTTTTAAAGAGATGCATCTAAGTTTCAAGGAGGAAACATATTATGGGTTTGCGAATTCAAACCAATATACAATCTCTTAACTCGCAACGTGCTTTGTCAATTTCTACTGCAGCAAATGATCTTTCCATCGAAAAATTAAGTTCAGGATTTAGAATTAATAAATCATCTGATGATGCTGCCGGCTTAGCAATTAGCGAAAAAATCAAAGCTGACATTCGCGGTTTAAATATGGCGAAAAGAAATGCGAATGATGGTATTTCTCTTGTGCAAGTTGCTGAAGGTGGAATGAATGAAATTGGAAATATTTTAACCCGCCTCAGAGAGCTTTCTGTGCAAGGTGCATCAGATACAATTGGAAACAATGAGCGTAACTTTATTAATAAGGAGTATACAGCTCTTAAAGATGAAATAGATCGTATCACGAACTCAACTGAATTTAACGGTAGTTTATTACTTATTGGTAAAGATGCTGAAGATAAAATTCCTGATAAAAAAATGCTCGAAAGAGCAAACGTTCCTCCATTCGAAGTTCAAGTTGGTAAAAACTGGTATGAAGGAGTTGATAAACCTGATCTAGATGATCCATTTGGCAGAAATCCTGTCAACATTATCCGTATTAAATTCGATCAAATTGATACAAGTACAGTTGGTCTTAATTTAGGGCGTGGAAATGACGAGACTCTCGAGTCAATTGGTGTGTATATTGATGATCCAAGTGATCCGTTGGCTTCAAAGCACAGAGCACAACGCTCAATTTCAAAAATTGACGATGCTATCAATCAACTTGCAGGCTTTCGTGCAGACCTGGGTGCGATCCAAAGTCGACTTGGTTCTACTGTGAGTAACTTAGCAATTATGAGTGAAAACTTTTCTGCAGCAAATAGCCGCATCCGTGATACAGATTTTGCTGAAGAAACCACGCGGTATGCTCAAAGTAACATTTTAAAACAAGCAGGTGTGGCTGTATTGACGCAAGCGAATCAATCTCCAGCAGCAGCTCTGCGTTTGCTAGGATAATAAGTCTTAGTAATATTCTTTGAGATTTATTTTTAGATAAGATTTCCAAGTAATAACATCAAAGATTTTATTACTTGGAGATATAAATTTTTATTCTAGAGCAAATTTATTGAGAATATGAGCAAGCTCGCAGCCTGATTTTGCTATATAACTAGGCCTTTCTTGGGCTAAGAGATATTCACTTTCCTTGCCCCATAGCACTGCAACTGATTTAATAGCAGCATTCCTCGCGGCTATAATATCTCTTACTTCATCACCAATATATATAAAATTATTTTTGTTTTTTGAATGCCGTTTAGTTAATTGCTTTATTTTACTTGTCTTGCCAAAAAGAGAAACGCCGCCAATAACCTCTGTGAATTTAATTTCAGGAAGGTTTTTTTGTATGAATTCATTTATTAGGTTGTCAGAATTTGATGATAATATAATGATCTTTATGTTTTCCAAATTTAAGAATTCAAACATTTTTATAATTTGCTGATCTAATGTAATTAGATTTCTATTTAAAAAAATAATTTTACGAGATAAATTTAAATAATAGGGTATTTGATACCAGCGAATTTTATATTTGCTTAGTATTTGCTTTATGCTTAAATTAAAGATTTCGTCACTTGTTATAAGCGGCATTTTTTTTCTTATCGAGATCACTTTAAATGCTTCAAAAATCGCCAAACGACTGTCAGCAATCACTCCATCAAAATCAAAAATTGCTATTTTCATTGAATATTTATTCCTTTATATTTAACTTTACATTACTCAATTCAAACGTGCATTTCCTAACGGAAACTTGGTTTTATCAGTTCGCATTCAGTCTCCTAATGAATCAAGATAATTTCTATTCAATGTGACTAAAAGTAATTTTAGCATAAATATTTTTACAAAATGGCAAAATAAACGAATTTTGCATTTTTAAAATACATTTATTTAATAAAAATGCAAATATAAATATCTTACTAAATTAATAATAGAAATTGTAATTATATCAATTTATAAATATATATTTATTTTATTTAAATATTTTTTAATAAATTAAAAAATATTTAATACATTCAAGATAAATGTTCTTGATTTATTAAATTTAAAAAATCATATTAGATAGTGTATAAGAGTTTATCATGAATATATGATTATAAATTTAGAGGAATGCTTATATGAATCAAAATAATAATTTTTATCTGCAAGAATTTTATGCAAAAAAATTTAATGAACTTGCGAGTGTAGGTGGAGATATTCGAAGGATGTTTATGTTGGGGCAAAAATTGCTGCAAGAAAATCCACAAATTGATTTAATTGATCTATCATTAGGCAATCCTGATTTAGAGCCGCCAGAAATTGTTACGAGCTCAATAATAAAAGTTTTAGAAAAACATGAAAAAGGTTCCCATCGCTATATGGATTTCGCTGGCCTTGTTGATGTGAGAAAGTTTCTTGCCCAAGAACTTTCGCATAGTGAGCATGTTAATATAAATGAGGAGACGGTTTATTTAACTGTAGGAGCTGCGGGTGGGATACATATTCTTTTACGCGTTTTTTTAGATCAAGGGGATGAAGCAATTATTTTTGCCCCGTATTTCCCAGAATATATTCCCTATATATCTAATTATAATGCAAAACCAGTTGTTGTGAACTGCGATGAATTACATGAACCAAATTTAGAAGATTTCCGCAGCAAAATTTCAGAAAAAACTAAAGTTGTACTTATAAATAGCCCAAATAATCCATCCGGTGCGCTTTACAGTAAAGAAACAATTGAAGGGATTGCCAGCATACTCGAGGAACATAGAAGAAAAACGGGGCAATGTATCCAGCTGATTTCAGATGAGCCCTATAGTAGAATTGTTTTTCGCAATAAAACTGTTCCATCTATTTTAGAAAGTTATAGATACAGCTGGTTGATTCGTTCCTTTTCGAAAGACATTGGCCTTGCCGGTGAGCGAATAGGATTTGTGGCATGGAGTGAAGATAAAACAAAATTAGGTTTTATCAATGCCTTACGTAACTCTGCGCGCTGTTTAGGTTTTGTTGGCGCGCCAAGACTCATGCAAAGAATTCTACCCCATGTGTATCATGCCCGTGTTGATGTTGGGATATATGAAGAACGTGTTAGCAAATTTATCCAAATTTTATCTGAAGCTGGTATAAAAACGATCCAACCTGCAGCAGGATTCTTTGTTTTCCCAAAATCTCCCATTCCAGATGATCGAGCCTTTTGTGATTCATTAGTTTCAAAAGGAGTTTTATGTGTGCCTGGTAGTGGTTTTGGTTGTCCTGGGTATTTTAGAGCGTCTTTAACACAAAATATTGATAGAATTGAAGAATCAGCTAAACGTATTTCTAATTATAAAAAAGACATATAAGTATTAATTTTTTATTTAACAGTTGATAAAATAGTTTGTTG